>CAMNDA010000410.1 GCA_946534745.1 uncultured Verrucomicrobiota bacterium
GGACGGGGGCGCCGGCGAGCGACGCGAGCGAGACCTTCGCCGCGACGGGCGCGCCCGCCGCGTGCCAGTCGCCGTCCGTCGAGACGGACGCGCGCCACGCGACCGTGCCGATCTCGAAGGACGACTCCGCCGTGCGCGCCTCGCCGGTGTCGTCGGTGACGGTCGCCGAGACCCGGAACACGAACGACGGATCGCCCGAGAGGTCGGCCGTGGGCGCGGCGACGGGCGTGAACTCGACCGTGAAGGCGCCGTTCTCGTCCGTCTCCGCCTCGCCCTTCGCGACGAAGTCCTCGCCGTCGTCCGACCCTTCGGCGAACCCGGCCCCGAACCAGCCGCAGCGGCGGCAGAGGCGCCACCAGTCCGGATAGCGCGTGCGGCGCTCGACGTGCCACGCGACCTTCGCGCCCTGCACCGGGAGCCCGGAGTACGTGAGCGCCCTGCCCGTCACCGCGACGGGCTCGCCGAGCGTCGCCTTCTCGCCCGCCTTCTCGAGCTTCGCCTCGAACTTCGGCCGCTTGTACTCCTCGACGCCGACCGTCCGGCGCGCGCCGCCGCGCCCGGCGTCCTTCAGCAGATACCGCGCGGTGACCGTGTATTCCCCCGTCAGGCGGTCGGCGGGCGCCGTGAAGGCGTGGGTGAACGAGCCCCACCGGTTCGTCTTCAGGCGCGCGGACGCCACCTCCTTGCCGTTCGGGTCGGTCAGCGAGAGGAACATCCCCTCGCCCGGCCACGTGTGGAAGTCGCGCGAGTGAGGGTTCGCGTGGTAGACGATGCCCTTGACATGGATCTCCTGCCCGGGGCGGTACAGCGCGCGGTCCGTGAAGAGCTCGACGAACTCGTAGCGGGGAATCCCCGGGTCCGGGGACCCGGTGGAGTGGGGCGCAAGCGAGATGACCTCCGCGCCGTCCTTGACGACGCGGACTTCGCGCGAGGACAGGTGTACGCTCCTCTCGTCCCGGATGTCGGCGTCGAAGTTCCCGTCCGCGTCCGTCACGCAGGTCTCGAGAATCTTCTTCACGCGGCCTCCCTCCAGCGGGTAGCCCCAGAGCTCCACGCTCGCGTCCGGGACGGGCTCGCCGGACGCGGCGTCGTAGACCGTGCCGCGGAAGGCGCCGTCGCCGGTGCGCAGCACGAGCGCGAGCGGCGTGACCGTGACGAACTGCGCGAAGATCGGGCGCTCGTCCTTGCCGAACCGGTCGTTCGACGCCGCGAAGAACGCATAGTGGCCGGGCTTCAGGTCCGAAGGCGCCGTAAACCGGAACGTCTGCGGCGTGTAGTCCGGCTTCAGGTCGAGCGTCTCCTTCCACTCCTTCGCCGCGCGGCGCCTGACGTATTTGTCCCATGCATTCCGTTGGATGACATAGTTGTCCTCCGCCATGTCTTCGTACGGGACGGGCACGAGGCGGAAGTGCACCTCCGAGAGGTTGCGGACCTCGACCTTGATCTCCGGCCACGGCGCGCACCAGGTGCGCTCCGTCTCGACCGAGAGGCTCTTCCACGCGATCTGGGCGGCGATGCCGGCGCACTGGACGCCGCCCGGAGACTTCGGCCACTTTTTCGCGTAGGCGGCCGCGAGGTCGTGCGCCGCGACGAGGTCGCCCCGCTCGCGCAGGAGCTCGGCCTTGGCGGCCGCGCCGAACGCGACGGCCTCGGTCCTGTCCGTGTAGCGGGCGAGGAAGTCGTCGAGGAAGGCCTCGAACGCGGCGTCGCGCTCCTTGTCGGGCTTCCGGTCGAACGCCCGGACGTATTCCGCGCGGCGCAGCTCGGCCAGCGCGAGGGCGTCGAGGTTGCCGTCCGCCTCGTGGAACGCGACGAGGCGGCCGTAGAGGGCGAGGCCCTTCTCGAGCGTCTTGTCGGGGATCGTTTCGCCGTAGAAGGAGATGGCGTCGCGGACGGCGAAGTCGAAGAGCGTGGGGCAGTAGGACGCGGGAACGGTCCCGGGGTCGAAGAGCTCCTTCCAGTCGGCGAGCTTCAACGCCTGGAGCTCGTCGGAGCGGGCGAAGACCTTCTCGAACTGCGCCTCGAGCGTCGCGGCGATCTTCTCCGGCGACCACGGCGGCATCTTCTCCGCGGCGGCCTCGTCGTCGAGCTTCGTCGGCGCGGCGCCGCCCCAGCGCCACCGGCGCGAGTTCTCGAGGTAGGTGTGCGCGAGGTGCAGCTGCAGGACGGCCTGCAGCGGCGCCGGCTGCGCGTCGACCGACGCGGCGAAGGCGGGGAGCCAGTCCTGCGGGAGGTCGTCCGTGAACTCGGCCATCGCCTGCTCGCGCACGAGGAACGCGCGCGCCGCCTCGGGCCAGCGCTCGGCGGCGACCGCCTCGCGCTCGATCTCCGCGACGAGGTTCGTGACCGTGCGCGGCAGGTCCTTCCCCGCCGCCTCGTCGACCTGCTTCCAGGCCGCGTCGAAGTCGAACATGTCCATGGCGAATCCCGTCAGCGCCGCCAGCGCGACCGCCGCGCCGGCAATCCATCGTGCAAAGGAGATGCGTTTCATTATGTTTCCTTTCCGTTGGTTGGTAAAGGAGCCGTCCGTTCCGGTTTTCCACGGCGGGTTGCGGTGGGGACGAGAATGAGACGGTTTTTGGTTGAAGAGGTTGAAGGGGTTGAAGGAGTTTAAAGTTGAAAGGGTAAAGGGAAAAGTGGCGGAGCGTGGCGGGG
>CAMNDA010000411.1 GCA_946534745.1 uncultured Verrucomicrobiota bacterium
GGCGTCTCCAGCCGCCTCGTCTCCGTCCTCGAGGGGATCGCCGCGCGCAGCGACGGCCCCGGCGCGATCAAGGTGAGCTACTCGCTGAGCGCCTACCCGACGCGCCTCCCGCAGGCCCTGCAGCTGGGCGAGAGCTGGGGCGCCGACGTCGTCGTCGCCTGCCTCGGCATCGACGGCACGATCGAGGGCGAGGAGGGCGACGCGGTCGACTCCGACCAGAACGGCGACCGCCTCCGCATCGAGCTTCCGCTCGCGCAGGAGCAGCTCCTGCGCCGCCTCCGCGAGATGGGCCGACCCGTGGTCCTGCTGCTCTTCGGCGGCGCGCCGGTCGCGGTCGACCCGACGCTCGCCGACGCGATCCTCTGGGTCGGCTACCCCGGCGAGGAGGGCGGCAACGCCGTGGCCGACGTGCTCTTCGGCGACGTCGCGCCGAGCGGACACCTCCCGATCTCGTGGCCGAAGTCCACCGCGGACCTCCCGCCCTTCGAGGACTACGCGATGGCCGGCCGCACCTACAAGTTCGCCGAGAAGGAGTTCCTCTGGCCCTTCGGCTTCGGGCTGTCGTACACGGGTTTCGCCTTTGGCGAAATCCGGGGACTTGATGGACACGATGGACAGCATGGACTTGGGGGCCAAGTCGATCATGTCGATCGAGTCCAGCAAGTCCAGGCCGGCAACTCGCTCGCCTTCGAAGTGCCGGTGAAGAATACCGGCTCCCGCGACGGCGTCTGCACCGCGCAGGTCTACGTCGCGAAGGCCGACCGCGGCCCGGACGACGCGCGCTGCGCGCTCGTCGCCTTCGCGCGCGTCGAGGTCCCCGCCGGCGGCGAGGCCCTCGCGCGCTTCGAACTGCCGCGCGAGGCGTTCGCGACCGTCGACGCGGACGGCGTCCGCGCCGTGCGCCCGGGCCGCTACATCGTCACGGTCGCCGACTGCGCGCCCGTCCCCTGCTCCCTCGCCGCCGGCCGCGCCGCGCCGGTCGCCCTCGAACTCGAAATCGAAGCCTAACCCCGCCACCCGGCCATGAAAGCGACCAAACGGAAATCGCCCCGCGCCCCCCTCACCTTCCTCATCGTCGGAGCCGGCGGCCGCGGCTTCGTCTACGCCGACCTCGCGAAGAAGATCCCCGGCAAGGCGAAGGTCGTCGCCGTCGCGGAACCGCGCGACTTCCATCGCGAGAAGATGGCGCGCGAGCACGGCATCGCGCCGGAGCTCGTCTTCCGGACCTGGCAGGAGGCCGCCGCCGCGGGCCGCGTCGCCGACTGCGTCGCGATCTGCACTCAGGACGCCGACCACGAGGCGTGCGTGAAGGCGTTCGCGCCGCTCGGCTACCACATCCTCCTCGAGAAGCCGATGGCCCCGACCGCCGCCGCATGCAGGCGCATCGTCGCCGAGGTCCGGAGGCACGGCAACGTCTTCGCCGTCTGCCACGTCCTGCGCTACACGGCCTATTCGCGCATCGTGAAGAAGCTCGTCGACTCGGGCCGCATCGGCGACATCGTCACGGTCGAACACCTCGAGCCCGTCGGGTACTGGCACCAGGCGCACTCGTTCGTCCGCGGCAACTGGCGCAACGAGAAGGAGAGCTCCTTCATGCTGCTCGCCAAGGCGTGCCACGACGTGGACTGGCTCTCGTTCGTCATCGGCCGCCCCTGCCGCCGCGTCTCGTCGTTCGGGTCGCTCTCGTTCTTCAAGAGGAAGAACCAACCCGCCGGCGCCGCGGACCGCTGCCTCGACTGCAGGCTCTCGAGGAAGTGCCCGTGGTCCGCCAAGGAGTTCTACTTCAAGCGGCTCGCCGACCCGAAGCAGCACGGCTGGCCGCTCGACGTCGTCGACCCGACCTTCACGCGGAAGAACCTCGCGAAGGCGCTGCGCGAGGGCCCCTACGGGCGCTGCGTCTTCGCGTGCGACAACGACGTCGTCGACCACCAGGTCGTGAACTTCGAGTACGAGGGCGGCGTCACGGCGTCCTTCACGATGACGGCCTTCGCGCCGATGGGCGGGCGCCGCACGCGCATCTTCGGCACGAAGGGCACGATCGAGACCGACGACAGCTCGACGATCCGTATCTGCGACTTCCTCACCGGGAAGACCGAGACGATCGACACGAACGCCTCCGGCTCGAGCATGGCCGGCGGCCACGGCGGCGGCGACAACGGGATCATGGACGCCTTCTGCACCGCCATCCTCGAGAACAGGCCCGGGCTCATCGTCTCCGGCGTCGACGACACGATCGAGTCCCACCTCACGGTCTTCGCCGCCGAGCGCTCCCGCCGCTCCGGACGAACCGTCTCCCTGCGCTAGCGGCGGTCCCTAGTCCGCGCGCTCCCAGCGGCCGATGACGGGCGTGCCCCAGAGGCGGGTGAGGCCGAGGCAGCGGCAGCAGCCCTCGAGGAGGGCGGAGAGCGGCCTGCACCTCAGGGCCCGGTGGACGACCATCGGGAGGAAGAACTGCGCGTAGCGGCCGGTCTCGCGGAAGCCCGCGGCGGCGAAGCCCTCGCGCACCTGCCTGTGCCGGAAGAGCGTCCAGTGCCGCGTGTTCCTCTCGAACCTCTTCTTCGCCTTGAAGAGCGCCGGCGCGATCGCGTTGAGGCTCTGCGAAGTCGGGTAGTCCGTGATCACGGGGCCGCGCGAGACGCGGCACATCTCCTTCACGAGCTGCGGCCAGCGCTCGCAGTGCGTGAGCATGCGGACGGCGACGACGGCGTCGAAGCTCCCGTCCGGATACGGCAGCTCGACCACGTTGCCGACCTCGAACGAGCAGCGTCCGGCGTCGACAAGGTCCGCGATCCGGTGGCGGCAGCTCGGCGCGCTGCCGATCACGGAGACCTTGTAGCCCGCGTCCGCGAGCGGATGCGCGAGCTGCCCGTGGCCGCCGCCGACGTCGAGGACGGTCGCGCCCGGCGCGACGCGCGCCCCGAGCAGCTTCATCACGCCGCGCTCCTGCACCTTCAGCATCCACGCGCCCGTCGCGCCGCGGAAGCGCGTGGCGTAGTCGTCGTTGGAGGTCTCGATGTCGGCCGTCTCGGGGAACGGCGAGGAGGTGTCGGTGTCGGGGTCCATGGTCGGGTCAGGGAAGGACGGTGCCGCGCCAGCCGAGCTTGGTGCGCAGGGGCGCGAAGGGGTCGGCGTCGGGCAGGGAGAGGAGGCGGACCCGGAGGGCCGCGGTGGTCGCGGTGAACGTGTCGCCCGGGCGCAGGCGCGCGCACAGGACGCCGTCGGCCGAGAAGGCGACCGGAGCCTCGGACCGCGCGACGCGCACCGTGACGACGCTCTCCGCCGGCAGCACGAGCGGCCGCG
>CAMNDA010000412.1 GCA_946534745.1 uncultured Verrucomicrobiota bacterium
CCGGGGGGGGGGGGGAGCCACTCCTCGTTGGCGTAGGTGAGCAGGCTCGCCACGATCGCCGTGCAGAAGAACGGCAGGGTGAGGCGGTGGAACGAGATGCCGCTCGCGCGCATCGCGGTGAGCTCGCTGTGGTGCGAGAGCTGCCACATCGAGTAGAGCGTGGCGAGCATGCAGGAGGCGGGCAGGAACCAGTGCGAGTACGTGCAGACGACCCCGAGGTAGTACTTCAGGATCATCGGCAGCGGCAGGTCGGCGTCGAGGAAGCGCGAGAGGTGCCCCGAGAGGTCGAACAGGACGAAGATCCCGTTGAACGCCACGAGGCACGTCAGGAGCGGCCCGAGGAACTGCCGCAGCAGGTAGCGGACGATGAGCGACACGGGCTTCGGTGCGCCCGGCGGGCCGCGCGCGCGGCCCCCGGGCGCGCGTGGCGCCTACAGGCCGAGGGTCCTGAGGTACCTGCGGCTGATGCCGTACTCGACGAACGGGTCCTTCGTCGCGATCTGCGTGTCCTGCTCGACGATGAAGTCCTTCACGCCCGCCTTCTTGCACTCCTTGAGGAGCGTCGGCCAGTCGAGGGACCCTTCGCCGAGGGCGCGGAACTCGGGCGTCTGCGCGTCGTCCCAGATGCCCCAGTCCTTGAAGTGGACCTGGTCCATGCGGCCGGAGACCTTGCGGATCCAGTAGACGGGGTTGTAGCCGCCGCGGGCGCACCAGCCGAGGTCGAGCTCGGCCTGGATGGCCTTCGTGCCGTCGTAGAACATGTCGAGGATGGTCCTGCCGCCCTTGCCGCCCTTGATCCCGAACTTCTGGAACTCGAAGGCGTGGTTGTGGTACTGGACGGTCACGCCCTCCTTCGCGAAGCGCTTCGCGTAGCCCTCGAACTCGCGGAAGAGCGCCTTCCAGTCGGCGAGCGTCTTCTGGTCGGAGGCCTTGAGCCAGGGGATGGCGACGTAGGAGATGCCGAGCTTGCGGCAGTCCTCGAGGACCTTCCTCTCGTTCTCGCGGAACTGCGGCAGCGAGATGTGGGCGCCGATCGGCGTCACGCCCGCGTCGTCGCAGACGCGCCGGAGGTCGGCCATGTCCATCGGGCCGAAGCCGGAGATCTGGCAGTAGTCGTAGCCGATCTTCTTGACGCGCTTCATGGTCTTGGCGGCGTCCTCGAGGGTCTTGATGTAGTCGCGGAACCCGAACATCTGGGCGGCGACGCGGTATTTGGCGGGCATGGTGCGTTCTCCTGTGGGAGGGGTTGTCGGTAACGCCGCCCGATTCTAGCACGCCACCCGTCCCCCCGCAAGCGGGTCGCGGGATATTCCCGGCGCCGACGCGCCGGGGGCGGCGAGGGGCTTTCCCGGAGGGGCGTTTCATGGTAGGATAGACGCCGTGAAACGCGATACCATCGTCGAGGACATCGTCCGCGCTCCGTACGAGCACCACCGCACCTGGGCGGACTCGCCGCTGCTGAAGGACCGCGCGTTCGCGCGGCGCGACGCCCCGCTCGACCGCCCCGAGGACATCCCGCCGCCCGAGGCGTGGCGCGACGCCGTCCCGGAGGTCTTCTGGGACGGCCACCCGGACGAGGTCGCCGCCTGGCGCCGCGCCTGGGAGATCTGCGGCGCGAAGGTCCGCGCGCCCGAGCCCGGCAGCGGCTTCGCCCGCAACTACGTCTTCACGAAGTTCTCCGGCGCCGTGTTCGTCTGGGGCTGCTGCTTCATCACGATGTTCGGCAAGTACGGGACCGGCGCGTTCCCGTTCATCCGCTCGCTCGAGAACTTCTACGGCGCCCAGGACTCCGACGGCTTCATCCCGCGCGAGCTCGACATCCGCAACGGCCGCTCCGCCTTCGAGCGCGACGACCCGAGCAGCGTCGGCGGCGACCTCTTCGCCTGGGCCGAGTGGCAGTGGTATCGGCTCTCGGGCGACAAGGCGCGCCTCGCCGCCGTCTACCCGCACCTGCTCGCCTACCACCGCTGGATCCGCAAGCACCGCACCTGGAAGGACGGCACCTACTTCTGCTCCGGCTGGGGCTGCGGGATGGACAACATCCCGCGCATGGACGACACGCTCTACAACGAGTGCTTCGACCACGGCCACCTCTCGTTCGTCGACATCACCCTCCAGCAGATCCTCGACGCCCGCCTGCTCCTGCGCATCGCCGAGGCCGCCGGCATCGAGACCGGGCGCGACGAGCTCGCGGAGGAGGCCGAGCGCCTCACGCGCCTCGCCAACGAGCGCATGTGGGACGAGGAGGCCGGGATCTACAAGGACCTCGACCGCGACGGACGCCGCGTCGCCTGCCAGCACGTCGGCGCGTTCTGGGCGCTGCTCGCCGGCGTCGCGCCGCCCGACCGCGCCCGCCGCCTGCTCGAGACGCTCGAGGACCCGAGGCGCTTCCTCTCCGCGTGCGGCACCGCGAGCACGTCGATGGACGACCCGAAGTTCGACCCCGACGGCGGCTGCTACTGGCGCGGCGGCGTCTGGTGCATGATGGAATACATGATCGCCGAGGGGCTCGCCGCGTGCGGGCTCGCGGACGCCGCGCACCGCCTCGCGCGCCGCCACGTCGAGGCCGTGACCGAGGTCTTCCGCAAGACCGGGACCTTCTGGGAGAGCTACAGCCCGACCGCCCTCGAGCCCGGCCGCATCTGGGGCCAGCTCGTGCGCAACGAGTTCGTCGGCTTCTCCGGCGTCGCGCCGATCGCGCTCCTCCTCGAGCACGTCCTCGGCATCCGCGCGACCGTGGACCGCATCGACTGGACGGTCCGCCTCCCCGAGGCGCACGGCGTCCGCCGCCTGCGCCTCGGCGACGGCACGCTCGTCGACCTCGAGTGCGCCGCGCGCTCCTCCATCTCCGAGCCACCGCGCGTCGTCGTCCGTTCCTCCCGTCCGATCCCCGTCTTCGTCAACGGCTCTCCCGCGACCGTCTCGCCTCCGGCGTAGACTCTTGCGCGAGGGCGGGGGAATCGGGTAGAATCCGCCCCCATGAACGCAACCGTTCGCGAACCCGCCCGTGATCTTCCCGTCTCCGCGTCGGCCGACGTCGTCGTCGCCGGCGGCGGCATCGCCGGCGTCGCCGCCGCGCTTGCCGCGGCGCGCGCCGGCGCCTCGACGCTGCTCCTCGAGAACACCTGCACGCTCGGCGGCCTCGCCACAGCCGGCAACGTCACGATCTACCTCCCGATCGACGACGGCCGCGGCCGCGTCGTGCTGGGCGGCGTCGCGCGCGAGCTGTTCGACCTCTCCGTCGCCGACATTCGGCACCCGGCGCCCGTCGCCGGGTTCCGTCCGCCGCCGCCGGCCTGGCTCGATCCGGACTCGACGCCCGAAGCGCGCGCCGCCGGCCCGCGCCTCGAGACCGGCTTCAATCCGGACGGCTACGTGCTCGCGCTGGAGGAGCTGCTCCTCCGCGAAGGCGTCCGCATCCTCTACGACACGCGCGTCTGCGCAGCCCTCCGCGACGGCGACCGCGTCACGCACCTCGCCGTCGAGAACAAGTCCGGCCGCACCGCGGTCGCGTGCGGCGCCGTCGTCGACGCGACGGGCGACGCCGACGTCTGCTTCCTCGCGGGCGAGCCGACCGTCTCGATCGACGCGAACGTCGCGGGCGGCTGGTTCTACACGGTGCAGGACGGCGGCAAGCTGTGGCTCCACACCTCGTCGCACGCGTTCGACAAGGACGCGGGCAAGGGCAACGGCGCCGAGGGTCCGTTCTTCCGCGGCGACGACGGCGAGCAGGTCACGGGGCAGGTCCTCGCGACGCGCGATCTGATCCGCAGGGGCCTGGCGAACCTCCGCGCCGAACATCCCGACGAGGACTTCCAGCCGTTCAAGATCCCGACGATCCCGTGCTTCCGGATGACGCGCCGCCTCGCCGGCGCCTACGAGCTGCGCGAGGGCGACATGCACCGCTGGTTCGACGACGCCGTGTGCCTCGCGCCCGACTGGCGCCGCCGCGGCCCGGTGTGGGCGGTCCCGTGGCGCTGCCTCGTCGCGACGCGCACGGCGAACCTCGCCGCGTGCGGGCGCTGCGCCTCGTGGGACACGAGCGCGTGGGACGCGATGCGCGTCATCCCCGTCTGCGCCGCCACCGGCGAGGCCGCCGGCCTCGGCGCCGCGCTGGCGCTCCGCGCGGGGACGCCGCTGCCGTCGTTCGACGCGCGGCGCCTCGCGGACGAGCTCCGCGCGCGCGGCAACCTGCTCTCGCCGGAGCTGGCCGCCGAACGGCCCGCCTAGCGCGTCCGGGCGCTACCGGACGAGGGAGAAGCGGGCGAGGATGCCGGCGAGCTCCGAGCGCGTGTAGGGCTTGCCGAGGAAGGCGTCGTAGCGGTGGCCCGCGAAGACGGTCGCCGTCTTCTGCTCGGAGTAGCCCGAGGCGATGATGCAAGGGAGCGTCGGGACCGAGCCCTTGATCGCGTCGAGGAGCGGCGCGGAGGTGCCGTCGCCCACGTTCGCGTCGAGCACCGCGGCGCGGATGCGCGCGGCGTTGGCGTTGAAGGCGGTCACGGCATCCTCGAGCGAGGTGGCGGTGAGCGGCTGGAAGCCCATCACGCGGAAGAGGATCGCGGCGGCCTGCAGGATGCCGGGGTCGTCGTCGACGAGCAGGATCGCGGCGCCGGGCTCGGCGGCGCGGGGGGCGCCGGGCCTGGGCGCGGGGGCGGCGGGCTTTGGCGGCTCGGCGGGCTTCTCCGCGGCGGGCGTCTCCTTGGCGGCGGGCATCCAGACGGCGAAGACGGAGCCGTGCGGCTCGGCGGGGCGGGAGGAG
>CAMNDA010000413.1 GCA_946534745.1 uncultured Verrucomicrobiota bacterium
GAGCCTCCTCGATCGCGTCGCGGATCCGGCCCTGGTCGCCCGCGCCCTGTCCGTGCGCGAGGGCGTCCTCGTGGACCAGCGGCGGCGCGTCGCCGAGGCCGACGCCGCGCTCGCGCCGCTGCGCGGACATCCCGGCGTGCC
Source organism: uncultured Verrucomicrobiota bacterium (assembly GCA_946534745.1). Classification (GTDB taxonomy): domain Bacteria; phylum Verrucomicrobiota; class Kiritimatiellia; order RFP12; family UBA3636; genus UBA3636. The sequence continues at coordinate 142 of CAMNDA010000413.1, forward strand.
GAGCCCGAAGGAGCGGTTCCGCCGCGGCGAACTCTCCCAGGCCGAATACCGCGGCATCCTCGAACGCAAGCGGGCGCTTCTCGCGCCGGTGCGGCCCGAGGTCCTGGGCCGGGAGCTCGACGACGCGCTCGTCCGCGACGCGGAGGCCCGGCTCGGCCGGAGCCTGGAGCCCTTCGCCCGCGCCCTCTTCCTCGCCGCGGTCGAAAGCGCCGCGGCGGACCCCGGCGGCGGCGCGGACACGCTCGCCGTCCTCGGCGCGGCCGTCGCGCCGGACGCCGGCCCGGGCGGCGATTCCCTCGGCGCCACGCCGGAGGAGCGCTTCCGGAGCCTCCGGGACGAGCTCCGGCGGCGGCGCCGGCCATTCGCCGACGTCCGGACGTGGCGGGAGAGGCCGGGCGGCGGCGGGCTCGAGACGACCGCGCTGGCGGTCCGGAACCTCTCCCTCGACGAAGCCCTCGCCCTTGCCGTGTCGTTCCGGCAGACGCAGTTCGTGTTCCGGACGCCCCTCGCCTGCCTGGTCGTCCGCCCGAGCGGTTGCGCATCCTGACCGCGCGGAGCGAGATCGATCCGCTCCCGGAACAGTTCGCCGCGCGGCGCGCCTCCGACCAACGCCCTCCGCGGCGGGTGCGCGACGAAGTCGGCGCCCCGCCGCGGAGGACTTGCGTGCCGGGGGGTGAAAACCGCGCCGCCGCCGGGTATGCTTGAACTATGGACACCAACCCCGCCGACACGATCCTCCATTTCATCGCGAAGATCACGGATGCCATCGAGTTCCCCGTCGGGGACGCGGAATTCGACGCCGCCCTCGACGACTGCATCGCCGCCCTCGCGGGAGCCCCGTCCCCAGAAGAGGACCGCGCACACGCGGAACGGGCCCTCCGCGGCCTCCTGGGCCAGACCGACCGGCTCGGTCTCCCCGTCCCGAAAGAGCTCCGCGACGAAAGCCTGTGTGCGCTCGCGGCGGGCAAGCCGCACGCCGGATCCGCCTGTTGATAACTTTTTGTTAGATTTACATTGACATTTTCATTCCTTCGCGGTATACTATAGCCGTCGCCCGGATGTCTCTTCCGAGCAGCAAGGCCAAACAACCAAACAACAACCGTAACACCCACACATACGAACAAGGCGAAAGCATGAAGAGAGATCGGAAGTAATCGATCCGGCAACCGAGGTCTCATCCCCACGGTGCCCCTCCGGCCGAACGCCGGACATGCGTCCAGAAGTCCTTCGAGGAACAAACAACATGAGCAAGACATACGATACCGTCGCCTCGCGCGACGAAGAGGCCGTCCGCCGCCTCGTGGCGGACAATCTCAACCTGGTGCGCGCGGAAGCGCGCCGCCAGGCGGCGAAGTGGGCCGGCGAGGAGCCGGCGGGCGTGCAGGAGGAGCTTTGCCGCGACCTCGTCCAGGCCGGCGTGGCCGGCCTCCGGCGGGCCGCGGAGAAGTTCCGGCCGGAACTCGGCAACAAGTTCTCCACCTACGCGATGCCGTGGATTCGCAAGACCGTCGGCGAGGCGGCCCGGGAGTGGCGCGAGACCTACACGCACATCTCCCTCGACGCCCCGGTGGGGGAGGATGGCGAGGGCACCGGCCACGACCTCTACGCGGACGAGGGCGCCGCGGACCCGTCGGAGGCGGCGGACGCCGAGTCCCTTCGCGAATACGCGCACCGCCTCCTCGCGACCCTCCCCGAGCGCGACCGGGCGATGGTGGAGATGCGCTTCGGCATCGCCACCGGCGTCCCGGCGACCCTCCGCGAGGTCGGGAAGGCCTTCGGCGTCTCCACGACCCGCGCCGACAAGGTCATCAACCGCGCCCTCCTCCGCCTCCGGGCGGCGTAGGGCGCGGGGGTGAAAACGAGGCGCGTCCCCGGGTAGAATGAAAACATAACGATCAAAGCGGGTATCGCGATCGGGGAGGCCGAACGCCGCTCGGCCTTTCAACCCCGATCCCGAAAGAAGGGTTCATCCAGCAATCCAAACTGCACGAAGCGGCGAACCCTGCCCGCCCCTCTTCAGAACCAATGGAAACGACCCACGAAGACAACGGAACCGGCCGCGACGACGGCCTTGTCGAAACCGAAAACGGCGCCTTGGCCTTCGCCTCGCACCCGTCCCCCTTCGCGGACTTCTTCTTCAAGGTTTCCTCGATGCGCCAATGGGACGCCGACGCGAAGCGCGAGGCGTTCTCGAAATGCTTCGCCGCCGACCCGGCACTCGCCCTCCGACTCCTCTTCTTCGTCCGCGACATCCGCGGCGGACTCGGCGAGCGCGGGCTCTTCCGCGACGTCTTCGCCGGCTTGCCGGACGGCGTTGCCGCCGCGCTCCTCCCCCTCGTCCCCGAATTCGGCCGGTGGGACGACGTCTGGGCCGTCCTCGGCGACGGCATCGCGGACGCCGCAGCGCGCCCGGCGCTCCGGGAGGCGGCCTTCGCCCTTCTCCGCCACCGGTGGGAGGAGGACCTTCGCGCCCTCGCCGACCCCGACGGAAGACCGTCCCTCCTCGCGAAGTGGCTCCCGTCGGTCCGCGGGGTCTCGGCGAAGCAGGAGTCCCTCGCGAAGGAACTCGCGTTCTCGTGCTTCCGCCTCCGCCCCGCGGACTACCGCCGGAAGCTTTCGGCGCTTCGCGCCCGCATCCGCGTGACGGAGCGCGCGATGTGCGCCGGCGAGTGGGGCGCCGTCGACTACGGCGCCGTTCCGTCCAAGGCGGCCCTCCGCTACCGCAATGCGTTCTTCGCCCACGACCCGGAGCGCTACAAGGCGTATCTCGCCGGCCTCGAAAAAGGAACTTCCAAGGTCAACGCCGGCGCCCTCTATCCCTACGAAATCGTCGCCGCCTACCACGGCCCCGTTTTGGCGTATCCGGAGGATTTCGAGGAGAATCCCCTCCTCGAAGCGCAGTGGAAGGCGCTCCCCGTCCCGAATGGAATCCTCGGCAACGCCATCGTCGTCCGCGACGGTTCGGGCTCCATGACGACGCCGGTCTCCGGTGGCCGGGCCACGGCTCTCGACGTCGCCACGTCCCTGGCGGTCCTCGCGTCGGAACACCTCGAGGGCCCCTTCGCGAACCGCTTCATCTCCTTCTCGGAGTCCCCGCGCCTCGTCGACCTCTCCGATTGCTCCACCCTCCGCGAGAAACTCGTCCGCACCTACGGGGAAGACGAAACCGCCAACACGGACGTCCAGCGAACCATGCGCCTCGTCCTCGATGCCGTTTCGGAAAACGGAATCCCGCAGGAGAAAGTCCCCGCCGTCGTCATCATCAGCGACATGGAGTTCGACGAAGCCAGAGGGTGTTGTTTCGCCGACGACGAGGAAGAAGACGAAGACGGCGAGGCCTCCAAGGCCGGCCGGGAAATCCTCTTCGAGACCATCCGTCGGGAATGGAAGGAGAAAGGCTACGACCTCCCGAAGATGGTCTTTTGGAACGTCGCGTCCCGCACCGGCGGCGTTCCTCTCCAGGAGAACGGCAACGGCCTCGTCCTCGCGAGCGGCTTCTCGCAAAACATCCTCGACATGCTTTCCGGGGTCGACCCGGAGGACACCATCCGCCGCAAACTCGCCGCCCCGCGCTACGATTGCGTCGCGACCGCCCTCCGCGCCGCATGACGCGCACTTGGGCGATGCCTTGTGCCGGCAAAACCAGAATCGGTGTCCGTTCCCGGATGCGGTAACCGGGGTTCCTTTCAAAGGCAGAGAGGCCTCGCCCGTGTTCGACATCGGCGCCCGGCTGCAATCCGATTGACGCACGCCATCTCCCACTCGGAATCGGCTGTTTGGAAAAAAAATCGAGAACTCTCGTTGACATTTTCGACTCTCGTTGATATTCCTATGGTTGTCAACGACCCTTTCCCTCCGGGGCGACGCGGCTGCGCCGGCGTTCTGCACGTCCCAATGGCTGCAGCCGAACCCATTCCCCGGAGGACTTCTTCCAAACCCGATGACCCTGCGCTTCACCACCCCCTTCGACGACGCCCCGCTGCGATCCCCCGCGACCCGGTCCGGAGATTTCAGCAGCCATGGAGTACATCGCGCAGTTTCTTGCCGAAGCCGTCGCCGCCGCCGCGGAGCCGGCGCCGCCTGAAGGCGGCGTCTGGACAGAGTCGGACCATTCCCGCCTGATCCGCCTCGCGGCGACGGGCACCGAGGCGGGACAATACAGCCGCGACGGCGTCTTTTCCCTCCGGTGGCGGGACGGCGACGCGTTCCGTCCCGTCCCGGGCCGGAAGGGAGCCGTTCCCCCAGGTCTCAAAGACGCCATCCGGCTCTTCCTGCGGGCTCCCGCCGGCGCCCTCGCCGAGGCGGCCCTCCGCGGGCGGCGGGAGGGATGCGTCCCCGCCGCGCCGGTCCTCGCGCTGGTCTTCCTCACCTTCCGCGACGACGCGCTCTTCCGGGAGACCTTCCCCCGCGTGGTCCTCGACGGCGCCGACCTGCGCATCTACCTCGACCTGGCGAGAAGCGTCGGCGCCCTGGGCCGCGGCGCCAAAGCCGCGCTCCGCGAGTGGCTCCGCGGCCACGCCACGCTTCGCGAGGCGCAGCTTCACCGAGCCGCGCTGGCGGATGCGATCCGCCTGAGCCACTTCCGCGGCGAGGACCCGCTCTTCGCGTGGATCCTCGCCGCGTACAACGGCGTGAAAGGCGTCGCGCCGGACAAGGTGGCCGCCGCCGAGGCGGCCTATCCGGCGCTGGCGGCGAGACGCGAGTTCATCCGCGCCGTGGAGGCGGGCCGGACTCCGGCCCTGCGTCTTCTGGACACGCCGGGCCTCGAAGTCGACAACCTCCCCGTCCGCGGAGACCTCTTCACCGCCGACGGCTGGCGCGCCTTTTCGCGCCGCCTGTCCCCGAGCCGCTTCCTCGAATTGCTCACGATGCTCCGCCGCCAAGGCGCCCTCGACGCGGATGTCGTGGTCCAGCGGGCACAGGCGGGTGACTTCCGGGATGTTTCCCCGATGCTTCTCTACGCCGCGTGGAGGGCCCTGTGGGATGCTCCGAAGAAGTGGGAAGACGTCAGCGAAGCATTCGATGGAGAATCCAGGATGATGCGATACGCCTGGAAGGGGAGCTGCCCCTTCTGCGCCGACCCGGAGGGCCTCCGCCGGGCGCGCGAGGCGCTGGCCTCCGCGAAGAAGGACTGCTTCCGGCACCTCGACTGGCGGGCCTTCGGAAAATTCTCCTGGGCCCTCGGGGGATGCTTCGTGTACTGCTACGATTCGCCGGTTCCGCCTGTGTTCCACACTCCGCAGGAATTCGGACATCTTTTCGCCGAACTGTTTTCCGCGGGGCTGAAACGGATGCAGGTTCCGTCGAAACGCATTGCGGGTGAAAGAAACTACTTCGAATCGTTGATTCCGAGAAACCCCGCCGAAGCCATCGAGGAAGCGATCCGCGCCGGATTTGACGCGGACTGCTTCCTGTTCTTCGACTTCGGATGCGAAGGAGGCTGCGGCCGCGCCGCCGACTGGCTCCCGGCCTGGAAGCGCTACCGCCGCCTCCATCCGAAGGCGAGGGCCTTCCTCCTGGATGTCCCCGGTCTCGGTCCCGAACCCGTCGCCACGGCGCTTGCCGGCCTCCGTCTCGCCCTCGCGCAGCCCGTCGTCCCCGACGACGGCGTCTCGCCGATTCCCGCCCCGGACCCCGACGTCCCCCGGGAGGAACCATGGGAAAGCTCCCGACGCCAACACCGCCTCGAGAGTCGACTCGACCTGTGCTTTGTCGCCAGGAAGGAGGGCGGTCACCGCCGCCTCCCCCTGTATTCCGCAGACGGGGAGAGACTCGAACCCGCGGAGTGGTTGAAGCTCTTCCGCGAGCAACCCGGCCTGGAGGACCAGCTCAAGGACAGCGACGGCTGGAAACGCGGAACCTGTATCCGGCTGGCCACCGGGGAATTGAAGTCGATTCTGCGCCTGCGCCCCCGTCTGGCGGGAATCATCCGACGGGAACTCGAGGAGCCGACGATATTCGGCGCCGCGGACACGTCGTTTCCGGACACGCCGGCCGGACAGCGGCTGGACATCGCCCATCTCGAGGCGTTTCTCGCCGAACACCCCGACCTGTCCATCCGTGCTTCGTTTTGCTTCGTCCATCCGGAGGAGGAGTCGCTATGGCGGAATCGAGAAAGATACTACGGCTACGACGACTGCCGGCGCCCCTCCCGCCGGCGGCGGAAACGTCCCGCGGTCACCGGCCCCGTCGCGGCGGAGAACCTCCCCTCCCCGGCGCCGGACACCGGCGCCGGCTGGGTGGACTGGCTCCGCGCCCACCCGGAAGACGGCGCCGCCTGCGAGTGGGGGAAGCTTGGCGCCGAGGACTGGATCCGGCTCCTCTCGTCGAACCCCGAATGGGCCTGGCGCCCCGAATGGCGCCGTCTCGTCCCCGAAGGCGAATGGAAGGCGTTCCTCCGCGAAAGGCGCCGCGCAGACGCCTTCCGTTCCTCGCCCCGCGCCGTCAAGCCGGGCCGGTGGATCCGACACGCAGAGAGCGCATGATGTCGGATTTTCCACACTCCTCGATGATTCGTCGGACTTCGATCGCAGAGCCATGCGCCGGAGATGTCTCGCGCGGAGTTTCTATTTCACACGCAGAGAGCGCAGAGGCCGCAGAGCCAGGCTCCGCAGTTGTTTTGGAGGCGGCTGCGCCGCCTGATTCCACCCCGCGGAACGGGCTCTAAAACCGCTCGAGCGCGAGGTCTCTGCGCCCTCTGCGTTCTCTGCGTGAGTCCAACCGCTGGAGCGCAAGGCCTCTGCGCTCTCTGCGTTCTCTGCGTGAGTTCATCCGCTTGAGCGCAAGGCCTCTGCGCCCTCTGCGTTCTCTGCGTGAGTTCAAAACCGCTCGAGCGCAAGGTCTCTGCGCCCTCTGCGTTCTCTGCGTGAGTTCAAAACCGCTCGAGCGCAAGGTCTCTGCGCCCTCTGCGTGAGAGCACCACCCGGATTTCCCGGGGTGAAAACGCGTGACGACTCGGGTAGAATGGAACCGTTGCGACGAAAGCGCGGCGCCCTTTCAGGAACACGAACAGACAAGGAATACGAACGATGAAAGTCACGCTCGCCCGAGCCCTCAAGGAAAAGAACCGCATCGCGGGACGCCTGCACCACGTGCAGGAACTGGTCAGGAAGGAGAACCGGCAACGAGCCCCCGGAAGGGGGTGTAGGGCGTAAACCGCAAGGACTTACTCTTCACGCCTCAATCCTCGTCCCTTAAACCTTGTCAGGTCCCGTTCGGACCCGGCCCCGTTTCACCGGCGGGCGGCGCAAGCCGTCCGCCGGTCTTTTACGGCCGCCCCGCGGGGAATCCCTCCCCGGACCGCGGCCGTTTCACGCTTGACGAATGGAATTCGCTTTAAAATGTATGCAAATCCGAACCGGCGATACGAATCTGCATACATGAAAGCAACGGCACCGAGGTCGACTTCGTCCTCCGCCTCCGCGGCCGGACCGTCGCCGTCGAATGCAAGGCGTCCTTCGCCCCCGCCGTCACCCGCGGCAACACGCTCGCCCTCGACGACATCCGCCCCGATCGCGCCTTCGTCGCCGCGCCCGTCGCCGCCTCCTACGCCCTCTCGCCCGTCTGGACCGTCCTCGCCCCGGCCGACCTCCCCGCAGTCTTCGACGACTCCTTCGCCCCGTAGTCCACGCGCCGCGCGGCGCTCGCCAGATCCTCCTTTCGGGCCGTACCCTTCGGGCGACTTGTCGACTTGCCGACCCGTCGACTTGAGCCAAGTCGCCAAGTCGGCCGGTCGCCAAGTCGCCTTCTTCCGCCCGCACGCCTGCCCCATCGGTCCTCCGTTCGCGACTCTGTCGATTCTGTCGATTCGGTCGCGCCGTCGACCCGCCGCCTTGCGGGGAAGCCGCCCCGCACCGCGGCCACGCGCGCCCGCGCAAGAATCCGATTGAATCCCGCCTTCCCCCGTGGTACACTCCTCCCCCGAACCGCGCACTTCCGCGCGGCGGCTTTCCAACCACCTTTTCTTTTTCGAAAACAATGAGCGCGATGACCGTCCGAAACAAGAAAATGATGTTGGCCGGGCTCTTTCTTTCAAAGTTCAATGCGGCCGGGGTCCATGCATTGGGGTATAACAGTTTCAACGAAGCCTACCATGGTCTTGCCGCAGTAGTCGGAGGCCCATGGAGATCGGTCAAACAATACCGCGACGAATTCGATCCGGTTTTCGACAATGGACGGAAAGGATGGCACAAGCGCGACATGCATCCGACTCGTACCGCTTTCCTCAAAGAATTTGGCGGGTTGGATCTTGAGGAATTCTCCCAACTCGTGCAAACGCAGTTTGCCGGCGAATCCGATGTCGATTTGGAAGTCAATCACGAAACGTTTTCGGCCGGCATCGGAGTGTCGACAGGAGAATCGTTCGCGTCTCGCATGATGACGGGAAGAGGTGCGGAAAACTATTTTGAAGAACACTATTGTGACGTTCCGCGATTCGCACCTTGCTCTCTCAAGCGGACCACGGACTGGGGATGTGGGTTCGATTTCAAGCTGACGCCGCCGCATGGGCGGTTTCTTGCGGTCGAGGTCAAGGGGATCAAAAAATCGCGCGGCCGGATCCAGTTGACGGACAAGGAGTACAAAATGGCGAGCACGCTCCAGTGCCGGTTCTTCTTGTACGTCGTGACACGTTTCCCATTGGAGCCGAAACCTTTGGCGATCGAAAATCCCCTTCACGCGGGCATCTCCTTCGAATGCCGGACGAGTCTGGTGGAGCAACGCGTCTGGACCGCGAACGTATCCGCCGGGGCGTAGGAGTCCACGATCCTCTTTCGCACCCGAGCACGACGCCATGAAAACGGTTCACGACAACAACGGCGCTTCTTTTCGGAAAATGAAGACAAGATCCGCGGGCGGCCTGCGGCGGCGGATCGCGGACGAAAAGCGCGGAATCCAGGAACTAACGTACGATCGATTGGTCGACCTTCTGGCGACGACTGGCGTGGACCACATCGCCTACTACCACTATACCCGCTGGGACGCATTCCGGAAGATCATGGCTCCGGTCCGGTCGGGCCCCGCGAGAGGCCACCGGCTCTTCTTCCTGACCTCGGCCAAGAGGACGAACGACGGCCTCGAGGAGAAATGGGACGAAACCTACTTCATGGCGTGTTTCTCCCAGAGTCGGTACGAGGACGTCGCGATGTGGCTCAACTACGGCAAGCGGAAGCCCGACGCCGTCCGCTTCAAGATCACGCGGGACGCCTTCCTGCGGTGGGAGGAGAATCGGGCCGGACGCCGCGCGTACCTCGTGCGGGGCCGCCTTTCGAAACCGGAGTTCGACGACGTCACGGACGAGCTGGAATCCGTCCGCCTCTACGCCGTCGCCTACGTCATCCCGTCGCAGCACTGGGTGACGGAGGAGGACGGCGTGGGCGGCATCGTCCAGGACGGCAACGTCGAGCTCGGCCGCAAATTCTACAAGGTTTCCAAAGGGGTTGAAGGTGGAAAGTGGGTCGACCGCGTCTACCGGGGAACGGACCTGCGGGACATCCTCCCGGTGTTCAAGAAGCGTGGCTGGGCCTACGAGCGCGAAATCCGCCTGGTCGCCAAGCTGAGGAAGCCGATCCCCGGATGCGAACGGATCGCCGGCGCCCTCG
>CAMNDA010000414.1 GCA_946534745.1 uncultured Verrucomicrobiota bacterium
CCCCCTCAGTCTCGCTCCGCTCGCCAGCTCCCCCAACGGGGGAGCCGGCCGCGCAGTACGCGGTGGGCGGCGCAAAGCGCCGGCCCCCTCCCTGAGGGGGCTCCCGGCGAAGCCGGGTGGGGGAGTCTCCCTCTATCCCCTGTAAACCCGCATATTTAGTGTTATCGACAGGTTGTAAACACTTTATCTGGTGTTCCTGTCAATTCTTTTCGTTTCCAATGGGGAAACATTTGTGGTATGTTTCGCCCCGTCCGCCGCATTCTTTCCCGCGCGCCCCTTTCCACCCCCTCCCCGCCGCCATGAACGCCCGCTTTTCCCTCCTCGCCGCCGCCGCTCTTTCGTTTCTTTCCCTCGCGTCCGCGAGCGCGGCAACAGCAACGTTGTTCCACGAGTCTTTCGATGAAAACAGTCAAAGTTGGAGCGATGGAACACACAACAAGGATTCATTTGGAACTCCGGACAATGCCGGTTGGTCTATTTCGTCTGGAAATGTATATCCAGGACTAAAAGGTCTCAGGCTAGGAACTGCTTCCGCACTTGGCGGTGCGAAATCTCCCTCGTTCGCTTTGTCAAACAGAACGGAAGATGTAACGATCACCGTTGTTGCTGCGGCTCATCAAAACGCTTCGGGAACCCAGACCCTTCATGTGGATGTATTGAATTCGTCATCTGAAACAAGCAAAGCTTTCAGTGTTACTCTGACAAAAATCTCCGGCGATGTGGAAATTCCGGAAACCGCGAATTTCGTGAAAACATTTACGTTGTCTGCATCGGAGATCCCTGCTGCTGGTAATCTTTCCTTGAATTTGTATGGAGAGTCAACTTCGGCATCTCAACGAAGAGTTCTTGTCGGCGATGTGTTGGTGACGCAAAATTATAATTCGGGCCTGACGCAACTCAATGCTCCAACAGGACTCGTGGCGTCCAACAACGATTACACGAGTTTCTTTCTCTCTTGGAATTCCGTCGCCGACGCAACAGGATACACTGTCACGGTGAAGAATGCGAACAACGAGGAGGTTGGAACCCCCGTCGTGAACGGCACGGGCGCGACCGTGACCGGACTCGCTTCGGGCGGCACGTACACGGCCTACGTGGTTGCGTTGGGCGATGGTACAACCCATGACGACTCCGAACCGGCCTCGCTCCCGAACATCCCGACGACGGCGCCGACCGTTCTCGACACGCCGACGGGGCTTGCGTCCTCCAACGTCGGCTACTTCGGGTTCACCCTCTCGTGGTCCGCCGTCTCCGATGCGACCAGCTACACGGTGACGCTCTCGCCTTCGGCCGGGTCCGTTGCTGTGGATGGCACGACGGCGACGGTGACGGGTCTCGCGGAAGGCGAAACCTACACCGTTAGCGTGGTGGCGAAGGGGAACGGCACGACGACCATCGATTCGACGGCTGCCACGCTGGATGTGTCAACGGACACGGCCCCCGCCGTGTCCGCGCCCATACTGACGGCGACGGATGTTTCGTCTTCGGCGTTCACCGTCTCGTGGCCCGCGCAGAACGACGCGGCCTTCTCGGTCCGCGCGTGGACGCTCGTCCCGGCCGACGTCGCGACGGAGGACTTCGCGGGCTTTCCGGAAGTCGAACCGGAGGGATGGACCTTTAACGGAACAGAGGCGAATACGACCGCGTCTGCCGCGTCCCACCCCGTTGCCTTTAAGTCGTCCTGCTCCATGGTTTCACCCGTTTATCCGAGCGACATCTCGTCTCTTTCTTTCGACCTCCAGCATGGAAACGCCACGTCGTCGTCCTTCTCTGTCTTTGGTTCAAACGATGGCGGTGAGACATGGACTCCTCTCGTCGAGTACTCCAATGCCGGAACGCACATTTCGAATGGCGAAAAAACGGTTTCTGTTTCGACCCCTGGCATCCGACAGATCAAATTCGAGTACACGAAGTCTTCGGGCAACCTGTATCTTGGCTCCTTCTCCGTCACCGGCACGGGCGTCGGAAAGCAGCCCTCGTATCTGACGGGCTACGGCCCGGACGCGACCGCCGTCGCGGGAACGTCCGTCACGATCTCGAACCCTGTCGCGGACGAGACGAACTACGTCGAGGTGACGGCGACGGGCCTGTCCGGAAAGACCGCGTCGACGACGCTCCCGGTCGCCGTTCCCGCCGCCGCCCAGCCCCGGTCCGTCGTCATCTCGGTGAAGTAGGAGCCCCGCCATGCGTGCCGCTGCCTCCCTTTTCGCCGCGATTGTCTTCGCGGCCGCAACCGTCGCCTCCGCGGCGACGGAAACCCTTTTCGAAGAAGGATTCTCGAACATCAACAATTCTTCGCTGGCGGCAACGACCTACCTTACTGGAACGGTGACGGGCGAATCTGCCTTCGTAGGCGATAACGCTGCGGGGGCTTGGTACGGAAAATCGATTGCCGTCGGTCCTTCCGCCATCCGATTTGGAAACGCCTCCAACCAAGGATGGGCTCGAACGCCTCTTCTGTCTCTTTCCAACGGAGTTTCCTCCGCCACCGTTACGGTTTCCTTCTCGGCTGCGGCATATCCCGACAAAACGCTCGCCATGATCGTTTCGTTGTTGGACGGAAACGATGTCGAGATTGCCGGAACATCCACAAACTTCACGCTGGCCAAACTTGCCAATACGTCCGACAAGGACATCGACGGAAAAACGCAAGACACCAACGGAAACGCATTGACGATTGAAATCGACAACGTCCCCGCGTCTTTCAAAGTTCAATTCGCCTCCGCCCAAACGGATTCGCGGGTTTTCCTCGGAAAAGTTCTTGTCACACAAAACATCTCCGGCGGCGGCAACACGGCGCCGGTCGCGACGCAGGCGTCCGTGGACGTGGACGCGACGGTCGGCACGGAAGTGACGCTCGACCTCGCGGACTGCTTCTCCGACGCGGACGGCGATCCGCTGACGTATGCGCTCGCGAGCGGCGTGGGCGCCGTGTCCGGCTCGGTCTGGTCCTTCACGCCGAACGCGGCGGGGTCGTTCTCGGCGGAGGTTTCGGCGGCCGACCCCTCGGGCGCGTCCGCGACGATGGCCCTCTCCGTGACGGCGACGGACAGCTCCGGCCTGCTGCGCGCGACGCTGCTGGACGAAGGCTTCTCGGGCTCGGACAACGCCTGGGCCAACACCTCGGCCAAGCCCGGCGACGCGGAGACCGACTGCGATTCCTGGTCGTTTCCGGCCAACGTCTACAACGCCCGGTCCTCCATCAAGGTGGGCGGCGCGAGCGCCGTCGGCTGGGCGCTCTCGCCCGAAATCACGCTTTCGAACGAAGTGGCGTCCGCGACCGTCGACCTTTCGTTCTCCGCCGCGGCGTACCCGGCGAAGACGACGAAGTTCTCCGTGTCGATCATCGATTCCGCCACGGGCGAAACCAACGCCATCGCATCCCTGGCCGCCCTTTCGCCGGTCACATTGGGCTCGACATCGGCGGCGGATCTGTCGGGTTGTTCCGACTATGAGGAATCCATTACGGTTCCGACCCGGTTCAAGCTGCTCTTCGAAACGATTTCTACCGCCTCCGACAAGCGCCTCCTGCTCGACTCGATCAAGGTCACGCAGGTCTACGATCCGAACTTCGCGGTTCTCGCGGCGCCGACGGGCGTGGCGGGGTCCGACATCGGCAAGCACGGGTTCACGGTGTCATGGACCGGGGTCTCGAACGCGACGGGCTACGAGGTGTGGCTCAATGGCGCCGTGGCGGGGTCCTGCGCATCGACGTCCACGTCGATGGAGCTCACGGACCTCTCGGACGGCACGGAATACTCGGTGCAGGTGAAGGCGCTCGGCGACAATCTCCACTTCGGCGATTCGGCGCTTTTGACCGCGGTTTCGGTCACGACGCTCGCGGACGCGCAGAAGATCGACTTCACGGTGACCGGCGCGCCGACGGGCGACGTCTTCGCGGGCGACGCGGTCGCCTTCACGGTGACGGCCGAGAACGAGGCGACGCACGCGGCCGAGCCCGTCTCCTTCTCCGGCATCGCGGGGGCGACGTTCGCCGCCGCCACGGGCGCGTTCTCCTGGACGCCGACGGAAGGCGACGTCGGCTCGCACACGGCCACGTTCGCGTCCGGCGACTATTCGACGAACGTGACGATCACGGTCGTCTCGGCGCTCAAGACCGAAACGCTCGCGGCCGAATACTTCTCGGAGATCAAGAGCACGTCCTGGACCTCGACCACCGGCTACGCCTCGGAACTGGAAGGCGACATGGGGCCGTGGACGGGCCACGACATCATCAAGACCAAGGCGGCCGTCATCATCGGACGCCGCACATCCTCCGGAAACATCGTCTCCCCGGCGGTCGAGCTCAAGGTGCACACGCCCGGAAGCCTCTCGGTCTCGTTCGACACCGGATCCCTGCCGGACGCGACGGCCAGCGTCAAGGCGTCGATCCTCGACGCCGTGGACGGCCGCGTGCTCTTCGAGCAGACGTTCGCGTCCCTCTCGTCGCTGCCGTCCGACGCCACGGCCGTATCCGACGCCGGCGCGCACTTCACGCTGGCTCCGGACGCCTCGGTCGCCCTGCCGGCGGAGGTGAAGGTCAAGTTCGAAACCATCGAATCCGCCGGGGACAACTCGCAGCGCGCCTACGTCGACACGGTCGTCTTCGAGCAGAAGATTTCCGCCCGGATTCCCGACCTTGACCCGCCGACGGGCCTCGCGGTCGTGGAGGGGTCCGTCGAGACCAACGGCTTCTCGGTCGCCTGGAGCGCCGTCTCCGGCGCGACGAACTACGCCGTGCGCGTGACGGACTCGTCCGGCGCGGTCGTCTTCTCCGCGCCGTTCTGCGCGGCGGCGCCCGCCGCCGTCACCGGACTCGCGGACGACGAGACCTACGCCGTCCAGGTCCGCGCGACGGGCGACGAGGCGATCTGCTTCGCCTCCCCGTGGTCGGACGCGCTCGCCGTCCGCACCGCGCGCTCGGCGACGCACCCGACGCTGTCGTTCGGCGCCTGGCAGAACGCGGCTGGCGACGGCAAGGTCTACGGCGGGCTCCTGAACACGGCGGCCGTCTCCGCCGTCCGCGACAACGGGACCAACGCCGTCGTGACGCTCGCGTCCGTCCTGCCCGCGCCGGCCGTCGGGCCGACGCTCGAGGGCGGCGTCCTCTCCTGGATTCCCGACGATGCGGACACCAACAAGACCTTCACGATCTCCTTCCTGATGGACGGGACCTACGCGACGAACGTCTCCTTCAAGGTGTTCTCGATCGCCCCTCTCGCGCCGCCGACCGTGACGGCCGGTCCGGTGGAATGGGACGCCTTCGGGCTCGCGTGGAATCCGCAGTACCGCGCCGCGGGCTACGCCGTGCGCGTCTGGACCGACTGCCCGAACCCGGGCGCCACGGCGACGCGCGTGGCGGAGTCGTTCGCCGGCTGGCCGAAGGCCAGGCCCGTCGGCTGGTCGTACCACAACATGTCCAGCGGCTACAAGGACGCGGCCGCCCCCGTCTCGTTCGACGCCTCGGGGGACGCGATGGAGACCTACGACCTGGGCGGCGCGATCTCGTCCGTGTCGTTCCACGCGGCGGGGCATTCGATCGCGGACTCGTCCTCCGAGCTGACGGTCGTCGGCATCGCGGCGGACGGGACGGAAACGGTTCTCGCGACCCTTGGGGCCGCCGACATCGGGCAGACCGACGCCGGCATCGACCGGACGTACTCCGTTCCGGCGGGCGTCCGCCGGATCGCGTGGCGCTACACGAAGGACAAGGGCGGCGTGGGCGTCGGCTCGGTCGTGATCGAGGGGACCGGATTCTCGACGCCGCGCTGGCTGCCCGGCTGGGGGCCGGCGGCGAAGGACATCGGCCTCGTCTCGGGGTGCACGGTTGAAAAGCCGCGACCGGGCCGGGCGCTGGGCGTGGATCCGGCGGACAGGAGCAAGGACCTCACGGAGCCGCGTACGAACTACGCGGAGGTGACGGTCCGCGACGCGACCGGCGCGTCGTTCGCGACGGTCGTCGGCGTCGACGTCCCGGCGCCGCCGCGCAGCGCGCGCGCGACGCTGATGATCCTGCGGTAGGGCGCGCGCGCGGCGGCTCGGCGGGGACGCCTCGCCCCGCACCGCCTTGCGCGGGGGCGGCGCGGCGTGCTAGAATCGGCCGTCATGAACGACGAAACCACCCAGCCGGCCATCCGGATCGGGGCCGACGGCATCGACGTGCACCGGATCGAGGAGCAGATCCTCGCGTCCGTCGCGGAGAAGCGCGCGCGCGGCGTCTACGACGACGCGGCCGTGGCGCGGGCCGAGCGGAACAACCTGCTGACGCTCAAGGACGACGAGTCGTTCATGGAGCGGTATCTGCTCTGCCTCCGCCAGATCGTCCCGGTGGACATCAACGACTTCGAGATCCTCGAGCGCCGGTCTCGCCTCGCGCCGCTCTCCAAGGCGGTCAAGAGGACGATCTGGAAGCTGCTCAAGTTCTACACCTACCGCCTCTGGTCGCAGCAGAACCAGACGAACGACGTGCTCCTCGCGGCGATCGAGATCATGGACCGCCGCCACAAGAAGGAGGTCGCGGAGCTGAAGGCCCGCATCGAGGCCCTGGAATCGCGATGAACGTCGCGTTCGTCTCCCCCCGCCTGCACGAGCCCGGCACCGTCGGCGGCGCCGAGACGCTGATCTACTCACTCGCGCTCGACGCGGTGGCGCTCGGCCACCGCGTCGAGATGCTCTGCACCTGCGCGAAGAACCACTTCGACTGGAGGAACGAGCTCCCGGAGGGATCGTTCGAGCGCGACGGCATGACGGTCCGCCGCTTCCCCGCCGACCCGCTGAAGGTCGACTCCTTCGCGCGCCTGCAGGTCGAGCTTTCGCGCGGCCGCCGCCTCTCGGACGAGGAGGAGGAGGAGTGGCTGCGCTCCGGCGTCAACTCCGCCGCCCTCGTCGCGTGGCTGCGCGACCACGCCGCCGAGTACGACCGCGTCGTCGCCGGGCCGTATCTCTTCGCCCTGATCCGCGAGGCGTGCCTCGCCGCGCCGGAGAAGACGCTGCTCGTCCCGTGCTTCCACGACGAGAACTACGCCCGCATTCGCGCCCTCCAGGCCGCCTTCCGCGGCGTGCGCGGCTTCCTCTTCAACACGGATCCGGAGCGGCGGCTCGCCCACCGCCTCATGCCCGGCCTCGCGCCGCGCGTGGAGGAGGTCGTCGCGATGGGCATCGAGCCCTTCGAGGCGGACAAGGGCGCGTTCGCCGCGCGGACCGGAATCTCCGCGCCCTACGTGGTCTACAGCGGCCGCCGCGAGGGGGGCAAGGGGACGCCGGTACTCGTCGACTTCCTCGACTGCTTCCGCCGCCGCACGGGGCGGGACGTGCACCTCGTGATGACCGGCTCCGGCCCGGTCGACGTCCCCGCGACGCTCGCGCCGGCGTTCCACGATCTCGGCTTCGTCTCGGAGCAGGAGAAGCGCGAGGCGATGGCCGGAGCGGTCGCCTTCGTGCACCCGTCCGTGAACGAGAGCCTCTCGATCGTCGTGCTGGAGTCGTGGCTCGCGCGCACCCCGGCGCTCGTCCACGCGCGGGGCGAAGTGCTGCGCTGGCAGTGCGAGAGCTCGTGCGGCGGGCTCTGGTTCGCCGACTATCCGGAGTTCGAGGAGGCGCTGCTGTGGCTGCTCGACCATCCCGCGGAGGCCTCGGTCCTCGCGGAGCAGGGCCGCCGGTACGTGCTGGAGCGCTACGCGCCGGAGGCGGTCCGCGCCCGCTTCGCCCGGGCGCTGGAGGAATAGACGATGACGACGCTTCTGCTTCCGCTTCTGGCCGTTGCGCTCGGACTGGCCGCGCTCGTGTGGAGCGCGGACCGGTTCGTCGACGGCGCCGCCGCCTCCGCCCGCCTGCTCGGCGTGCCCGCGCTGCTCGTCGGGATGGTCGTCGTGGGCTTCGGGACCTCCGCCCCGGAGCTCACCGTCTCGGCGCTCTCCGCCTGGCAGGGCAACCCCGCCATCGCGCTCGGCAACGCCTGGGGCTCCAACATCTGCAACATCGCCCTCATCCTCGGCCTCACCGCCGCCGTCGCGCCCGTCGCCGTCCGGCGCGAGGCGCTGCTCTTCGACCTGCCCGCGCTCGTCGCCGTCACGGCGGCCTCGTGGTGGCTCGTGCGCGACGGCGGCGTCTCGCGCGCCAACGCCTGGATCCTGCTCGGCCTCTTCGCCGCGTGGCTCGCCGGCTCCTGCCTCGTCGCCATGCGGACGCGGCCGTCCGCCGCCGCCGCGGACGCGGAGGCGCCCGGGGGAGGCCTCTCCGGGCGCATGGCGGCGTTCTGGACGCTCGCGGGGCTCGCCCTGCTCGTCCTCTCCTCGCGCGCCCTGGTCTGGGGCGCGGTGGAGCTGGCGCAGGCGCTCGGCGTGAGCGACCTCGTGATCGGCCTCACCGTCGTCGCGGTCGGGACGTCGCTTCCGGAGCTGGCCTCCTCCGTCGCCGCCGCGCGCAAGGGCGAGGATGACCTCGCCGTCGGCAACATCATCGGCTCCAACCTCTTCAACACGCTCGCCGTGGTCGGCGTCGCCGGCGCGATCCGCGCCATGCCGGACTGCGACCCGGCCATCGCCGGGCGGGACATCCCCGCCGCCTTCGCCCTCTCGGCCGCGCTGCTGCTCCTCGGCCTTCCGCGCTGGCGCGGCCGCGGCGCGCGCGACGGCCGCCTCGGCCGCCCCGTCGGCTGGCTCCTGCTCGCCGCCTACGCCGCCTACCTCGCGGACCTGGTCCTCGACGCCGCCCGGTAGCGGCGGGCCGCTACCGGAGGAAGGCCGCCACGTCGGCGAGGAGCGCGGCCTCGTCCTCGTAGCGCGCGAGCTCGGCGGGGAGGTTGCGGCGGAAGATTGCGCCGTAGCCCTTGGTGTAGAGGCGCGGGTCGGCGAGGATCGCCACGCCGCGGTCGGCCCGGTGGCGGATGAGCCGCCCGAAGCCCTGCCGGAGCCGGATGACGGCGTTCGGCACGGCGTAGTCGCGGAAGGCGCTGCCGCCGGTCTGCTCGACGCGCTCGCTGCGCGCGTCGACGAGCGGCTCGCCCGGCGGGTCGAAGGGCAGCTTCGCGATGACGAGGCAGCGCAGCGCGTCGCCGATGAGGTCCACGCCCTCCCAGAAGGAGTTCGTCCCGAAGAGCACCGCCGGGCCGGCGGACTCGTCGCGGAAGCTCGCCGTGAGCGCCTCGCGCGAGGGCCCTCCGCCCTGCACCAGGAGCCGGATGCCGGCCCGCTCCAGGTCCGGCGCCGCGCGGCGCGCCGCGGCGAGCATCGTCGCGTAGCTCGTGAAGAGCGCCAGGGTGCGCCCGCGCGCGATCTCGGCGAGGCGCGCGAGCAGGCCGCCGAAGGCGTCGGCGAACGCCTCGTCCGCCGCGCCGCCGCCCGGCCCCGCCGCCTGCGGCGGCAGGAACGCCGGCACCGCGGCGAGGCACTGCCGCGCGTAGTCGAAGGGCGAGCCGAGCCGGCATTCGGCGATGCGGTCCGGGTCGACGAGGTCGAGCCCGAGCCGGTGCGCGAGGAACGCGGAGGAGCCGCTTACGCTCATCGTCGCGCTGCACAGCACCACCGTGTCGAGCTTCTCGAAGAGTCCCTCCGCAAGCCACTTCGCCACCTCGACCGGCGCCGCGCGCAGGCCCGCCTCCGCGGCGGGGCGCCCCCCGCGCCCGGGCGCCATCTCGACCCAGTAGGCCCAGTCGGGGTCGTCCGCGCGCGAGAGGAAGTCGACCGTGTCGAGCAGCCCCTGCACCGCCGCGTCCGCGGCCTCCAGCTTGCGCGCGGCCTCCGCCGCCTGCGCCGCGACGCGCATCTCCGCGAGCGGGTTGTCCGCGCTTGCGCTCGCGCTCTTCGCAAGCGCAAGCGGGACGGTCACACGGTCACACGGTCTGTCGGTCACACGGTCTGACGCTGCGACGGTGTGACCGTGTGACCGTGCGACCGTCTGACCGTCTGACGGTGTGACGGTGTGACCGTGTGACCGTGCGACCATTCGATCCACCGGCACGGCCGGCGGATCGGCCCCCGGCTCCGGATGGAAGACCTTCGAGAGCAGCGAGAGCGTCCGGGAGAGCGCGTAGAGGTCGTCCTGGAGGCGCTGGAGCGCGGGAACCGTCCCCGCCCACGCGCCGCCCTCGAGCGTCGAGGGGCGGAGGCGCAGCTGCGATTCGCCGCGCGGCGGGAGCGCGCCGAGCGCGCGGAACCACGCCTGCCCCGACCGCGCCGCGGCCTCCGCGAGGTTCCGCGCCTCCGCGACGAGGCGCAGCATCGCGTCGCGCGCCTCGTCCGTCGCCATCGGCCCCGCGGTCCCCTCCGCGAGCATCCGCTCGAGGTCCGCGAGGAGGCCCGAGCCGGCCGCCGGCGCGCGCCGCCGGCGCGCCGCGGCGGAGCGGCGCGCGTCGTGGATGCGGCGCAGCGCCTGCCGCAGCGAGCGCGGCGTGACCTCGCGGGCGAAGTGCTCCGTCGCCGCCTCCTCGAGGTTGTGCGCCTCGTCGAAGACGACCTGCGCCGCCTTCGGGAGCGCGAGCGGCGCGGACTCCGGCTCGGAGAAGAAGACCGCGTGGTTCGTGACGACGATGTCCGCGGCGAGCGACGCCGCGCGCGCCCGCTGCAGGAAGCAGCGCCCGTAGTGCGGGCACTTGCGGCCGCGGCAGTCGTCGGCGTCCGAGGCGATGCGCGCGGCGACGGGCGCCTCGCCCGGCTCGGCCTCGGCCGGCGCGGGCCCGGGGTCGAACTCCGCGAGGTCGCCGGAAAGCGTCCGCAGCGCCCACGCCACGGCGCGCGCGAGCGCCGGCATCGCGGCCGGGGAGAGCTCCGACTCGCGGCGGG
>CAMNDA010000415.1 GCA_946534745.1 uncultured Verrucomicrobiota bacterium
CGCCGTACGCGCGGCGTTGTTGTTATCCTTCGTCCCGGACGCGCGGAACATCTTCCCGATGAAGTTCCCCAATTCGCCGTTCTTCTTGACGCCGCCCTCGCCATCCAGGTTGACGATGGAATCAGCACCACCGAGATTGACATTGCGGAAGGCTCCCATTGCCGCAGAATTGAAATTGACGCTCATTTTTCTGTTCCTTTCTGGATTGTTGCTTGTTCGTTTGTTGTTTCGCTCTGTTTACACGCAGCATACACACGGCAAACCAGATGGTTGCACTGCACCCACACCGTTCTACACATGCAGCAGGTCAAACGTCTCGGCGGAGGACGCGCCACCCGCGGCCTGTTCGGCGGCAGGGGCGGCGAGTGCGGCGCGGACGGCGAGCGCCGCGTCGGCAAAGGCGAGCACGCGGTCGCCGAGCGTGGCGGCGGTCAGGCCTTCAAACGGAACGAAGGCCGAAAGGATGAGCGCGTCGCCGAAAAGTCCGAGGAAGTTCCCGCGCGTGCCCTCGCCGTTGCAGGCGAGCGTCAGGGCCGTGCGGAACGTTTCGGATGGCAGGTCGGCGCCGGGTTCGCTCACGGGCGCGAAGATCGCCACGTCGCCGCGTTCGCGGCGGTACTGCAGCGTGACGACGAGGCCGTCCGTCTCCAGCGAGCAGGATTCCCCCGCATCGGCTTTGAGCGACAGCCCGGTTTCCTTGGAGAATTCTCCGATCAGCGACTCAAACGGTGTCATCTTTAAACTTCCTTTCCGGATTGTCTGGAACTTCCAGGACCTCGATCCTCAGTTGAGCACGAAATCGGCTTTGACGGCGCCGCCGCCGCAGCCAAGCATGCAGGTACCGCCGAGGACCTCCTTGACGCGCTTGGCGCGGTCGGGGACGCTTCCCGGGGCGGTGGCGATTTCCTCGGCCTGGGTGCCGTCGAAGGCGTCAAGGTCCACGTCGTTGTCAAGCGTCCGCTTGCCAGGACCGTCGATGGTGAACGTGTATTTGGTCTTGATCGCGCTTCCCGGACCGAGGACGAACGACTGCGCCCCCACGCGAAGGGACGCGCCCGTGCGCTCGGTTTCGATGGTCATGTCGAGGAGCGTGGCGTCCCGTGCGTCCACCGAGACGCGTATCTTCTCCGATCCGCCGGCAAGCGCCAGCGCGGGCTTGTCGCCCGCGGGGTCGAACGCGAGGGCGACGCCGTCGGACAGCGACTTCATCGCCTTGTCGCCGAGGGCGCCCGCGATGACGGCGACGGTGCGGCGGGCCGACGGATCGAGCGTCGCGAAGGTGGCGTCGTCGCGCCCCGCGACATGGCGCGCCAGCTGCTCGAGCGCCTCGTCGGGATCGGCGGAGAGCTTGCCGCCGCCCTTGAGTTCGACCTCCAGCTTCCCGTCCGCGATGGCCTTGGCGAAGCCGGTGTCCTTGACCAGCCCCTTCTCCACCTTCTGCGCGTCCGTGAGCGTGGCAAGGGAGTGAAGCGGGCGGACGCAGTTCGTGAAGCGGATGCGGAAGAAGGTGCCGGGCGCGCGCGGGAACTCGTCCAGCTGGGCGGAAAACAGTTCGCGCACGGCCGCGGCGGCAGGACCGTCGCCCTTCACGGCGCGGTTCGCGAGGTATTCGCGGCGATCGTCCTTGGCGACCTGCTTCATTTTCTTCATGAGGTCCATGTAGATCTTGTCGCCGCCGACGTCCTCGTAACCCAGGTGCTCCCCCTTCGCGGAGTCGATTGGGCTGGCGGGCCGTCCGATCATGTTGTCAACGGCTCCCTTGAGGAAGGCGATGTCGTTGTTCATGCTGGCGCTTCTTTCGGCGATCATTCGATACAAGCCGTCCGAAATGTCCCCCGCGTTGTCGGGAACGCCCTGGCCGGAGAGGATGCCGAAATAGACCTGCTGGAGGCGGGATGCAGCCGGCGTCTCGAGCGCCGCATCGATGTTGCGCAGGACGTCCGGCGAGAAGCGGCCCAGCAGGAAGCCGAAGGCGAGCATGCGGCCCTGGGGAAGGTCGTCCTGGCCGTCCATCTGGTCGCAGAGCCGCAACCGCCCGTAGAGCATGTGGTAGAACGCGTCGTCAAGCTCCATCAGGGCCTTGTGGATCTCGTAGCCCTTGCTTCCGGGACCGAGCTTCCCGACGAATTTCAGTTCCACGGAATTGGCGAGTTCGGCGATCTTGGTGACCATGCCGCGCGACAGCGGCTTGCCGCGCAGTCCGCCCAGAGCTTTCAGTCCGGCGCGGAAGGCGGCGGGGTTCCCCTTCGCGGCTACGCGCAGCTCGGCGAAGTTGTCGCAGATGCCGGCGACGTACTCGCGAACCTTCTCCGGGGAGCGGGTCTGGCCGCCGTCGGTGACGAGAATCCGCCGCGTGTATTTCAGAACCCGGTTCAATGCGTCCACGTCCTTGCCGCACGCCTCGATCGCGGTGCGCGCGAGGGTCCGATACGCCGCCTCGTCAATGCCGTTCGGGCGATCGCCCGCCTCCTCGCGCGCCGTTTCGAGGCGGACGTCGAGGGCGGGGCGGAGGTCGGCCTCGGTCTTGTCGTTGCGTGCGCCGTTTTCGTCGTAGAACGTGGCGAAGACGTGGTCGAGATAGGCCTCGTCGAAGCGCGGCATGCCGAGGCGGGCGTCTTTGGCAATGTGGATGAGGTCTGTCGAGGCGTTGTCCAGCAAGTCCTTGAGCTGGTTGTCGAAGGCCGTCTCGTCGAGAACGCGGCGGCCGCCGGCGGCCGCCTTCATCGGCGGATGGTCGATGAGCGGCTGGACGGCGCGGTCCAGGTAGCGGACGGCGTCCTCCGGCCAGTCCTCGCGCAGGAGGCACGGGCGGACCGTCTCCTTGACGAGCGTCTTGATGCGCTCCTCGCTGATTTCCCTGGCCGAGGCCGAGGCGATCCTGTCCGCGTTGGCGGCGGCGAAGCGATTCGCGATCTCGGCGAGCGAGCGCCCCGAGGCCGCGAAGCTCCAGTTGTGGTTGTCCTCGTAGTTCTCGATGTCGGTCGAGAGCGCGGCGTTGTCCGTCTCGCCCGAGGCCGTCAGAAGCGAGACCTTCACCTGGTCGATGAGCTTCTGCACCTTGTCGCGGCCGTCGCCGACGCCGACGAAACACTTGAATTTCTGCCACAGCCCGGCCTCCTTGATCTGGCCGGTGGAGTTGGCGATGTAGTAGGACTTGTTCGCGTCGAGCGAACGGAGGGTGTCGAGTGTAATTCCGGACATAGGTTACTCCTTATTGAGCGATGATCTTGATGAACTGCTGCGCGAGCGGCACGAACTGGTTGAACGCGCTGTTGTATCCGTTGATGTCGAGTGGCATGGTGAACTCCGTTAAAAAGTTGAAGGGTTGAAAGGTTGAAGGGGGTGCCGTTCGACTTGGGTACACGCGGACCGGCGGAAGGTTACGGCCGGCCGCCGGCGCCTTTTCCCAAGCGCGGGCTCTAGACCAGCTGCTGGGCGAAGGCGACGTCCGTGACCACGGGCGTTTCCGGCGCGAGGTCGATCGAGATGCGCTCCTGCATGCGGACGTTGCCGAATGAGGCGCCGGCGTCCTGGCCGCCGTCGCCGCCTTCGAGCGTGCAGTCGAGCCCGATGGTGACGGTGGCGCTCCGGCCGTCCGGGGCCGTTTCGAGCGCGAAGGACATGTGCGGATTGAGGAGCATCGTCGGGTAGAGGCCGGTCGTCATGTCGCGGTGCGCGAAGCGGTCCGCGCCGGGCAGCTCGTGCAGGTTCTCCGGGGCGTCCTTGCCGTCGGCCGGGATCTTGTTGGTGAACCGCAGCATGTCGCCGGGGCCGGACTGGTTCATCAGCACCGAGACCGCCTTCTGCGCCTTTTCGCCGGGCAGCGCCTCCTTGAAGGCGTCGATGACGGCGTTTCGGAGCGCCTCGCCGCCGAGTTCCCCGCCAGTTGCGAACTTCTTGCCGTTGATGACGTAGGTGTTGCGGTTCGCGTCCTGGTAGAAGGTCTCGAAGATCGGGGTGCGCCGGCCGTGCTCGCCGTGGAACTTCGTCTCGTCGGCGAAGCACTCCGCGATGTATTCGTTGTGGCGGCGGGCGACGGCGGCGGCGAGCGGCTTGGCGCGGTCTTCGCCCATCGGGAAACTGCGCCACTTCCTCACGTCCTGCGCGAAGGCGGCGATGCGCGCGGCGGAGGCGGCGGCCCGGTTGCCCGCGAGCGGCTGGCGCGCGATGAAGCCGGCGAAGTAGCCGAGGTTCTTCGCGTACATTCCGCTGCCGTGCTGCGCGAGGAGCGCCGCGCCGGCTGCGAGCGAGCGTTTGTCGAGGGCGACGCCGAGCTTCTTCGCGGTGTCGCCGAGGATCTTCCTGGCCTCGGCCGCGTTCAGGTTTTCGACGGGCTTCTCGAACTGCAGCGGCGTGGAAGTGACATTGCCGAAGACGTCCACCGTGGCAGTCCACTCGAAGCGGAACGGCAGCTCGGCGGGGCTGGAATACGTGATCGTGACGGCGCCGGTCTCCGCGTCCTTCGAGAGCGTGAAATCGACGGCGCTGTGCTCGCTGGAAATGGCGCCGTAGCCGGACAGGCCGCCGCGCAGGTTGCCGAGGCCGGACTGCGAGAGCATCATCATGACGGACGAGGCCTGCTCGCGGTGGACGGCGCCGCAGAGTTCCTCCACCTTGTCGGCGACGGTCGGGATCCGGGCGCGGCCCTCGGCGCTCCCGTTTGTCTTGAAGGATGCGCCGTCCGGGAAGGCGAAGCGGAAGCCGGCGTCGTCGGGGAGGATGTCCTCCTGGCCGTCCTTGATGGAGTAGTTTGCGGGGCGGATGAGGTCTCCTTCAAGCTGGTCGCGGGCCTCGCGCACGGTGCCGTCGAAGGCGGAGAGCGGAAGCGTGCCGGACGCGGCGTACTTGGGCACCGGCGGGCGCTTGCCGCCGTTCGCGGCCGTGAAGGCCTCCTCGATCGTGCAGCCGGTCTCCTCCATCAGCAGCTGCATGGGGCCGCTGAGATTCCGGGGATACTTCGGATCGATATCATTGATTATGTCGCCGTTCATCGCCTCCTCATACTCTTCGACGAGGGCGTTCACGCCGGCGATCGAATAGCTCCGGGCCTCGGGGAAGCAGGTCTTCACGAAGGCGCGGAGCGTGAACGGACCCTTGTCGAGGAGCGCCTGGAGCTTGTCGAGGTTCTTCATGACGCGGCCGATGACATTGCCGCGGTCGATGTGCGGGACGGTCTGGAAGCCCTGCGCCTTGCGCTGGGGGGCGGACAATTTCGCGACTGCGGGATCGGAAATGAGCGGGAAGGCCGCGTCCATGGCCGCATAGAACGCGGCGCGTTTGGCGGGCGGGATGTTCGCGACGGTCTGCGTGAAGGAGTTGCCGAGGCCGCGCCCGAACAGGCGCATCGCGGCGTTGTTCTCCATGCCGAAGAGCTTTTCGGGATCCTGCTCGGCGAGGTTGTGCGCGGCGTTGCAGGCGAATTCCTCGAAGACGAACTTCTCCATGCCGCGCAGGACGTCGTCGCCGAAGTAGGACGAGTCGCCGTTGAGGAGGGTCTTGCTCGCCCCGTCCGGGAAGTTCCTGCCCTTGCCCAACGCGCCGAGCGCCGCCTTCGTCTCGGCGAACCACGTCGCAAAGCTGTCGAGGAGGCGAAGTCCGTTGGAGAAGTTCGCCGCGCTTTCGAGGAAGCGCCCGCCGTATTGCATGATGCGGTTGGCCTTGGAGCCGGACGTCGTCAGCGCTTCCAGAGCGGCGGCCTCGGAGCAGTGGTTGATCTCGGCGTAGAAGTGGGCGGCGCGGGCGAGGCGCGGCAGCTCCGCCTTGGAGTAACCCTTCGCGAGCATTGCCGCCTTGTTGGCGGGGACGTCGAACGACTCGAGGCGGAACTTCTCGGAGCGGGCCTTTGCGGTGCCGTCCGCGTCGATCGCGGCCTTGACCGCCATGATGCGGCGGGCGGTGAGGGGCTTGCCGGCGTTGTAGTCGGAAAGCAGCATCGCCTCCTTCACGGAGGCGGGGATCTTCGACTCGCCGCCGAACATGTCGGCGACCGCCTTGCGGAAGAGGTCGCGGGTGCGGTCGTTCACGATGTACTGGTCGTTCGTGCGCGTCCACTTGTGGACGGCGTCGTTCTGCGCCGTGGAGACGGCGAGGACCCGGCGGCCGCCGAGGAGCGGCTGCTGAAGGTGCGCGTCCGCGATCGCCTTGGTCTGGCCGGCGTCCACCTTCGCCTGCGCGAAATCCGTGAACTTCTTGAAAACCGCGTTGTATCCGTTGATGTCGAGTGCCATGGGTCGCTCGGTTGTCGGGTTGAAAAGTTGAAGGTTGAAAAGTTGGTTCCCTTTGCCTTGTCCACACGGTTGTTGCCGGGAGGCTACGCGCCGAGGTTGTGCAGCGCGTTGGCGTGGAGCTTGAAGGACACGTCCACGCGGCCCGTGAACCTGTACGGCTCCGGAATCTTGTCGGCGGCCTTCTTGTACCGGTCGGGGATGGTGGTGTCGGCCTCCGTCGCATTGACTTCGGTGCCGTCGTACTTGGTCCAGTCGGCGTTCGCGAGTTTGTCGAGGTCTGCGGCGGAAATCTTGATGGTCCCCACGTATTTGCAGACGGCTCCGTTGCCGTCGGTGGCCTTGTTCGAGTAGGTGGCGCCGTTCGACATGATGGCCATGAACGGTCCGGTGAACGTGACCTGGCCCTTGATGGTGAAATTGCCGGCTTTGTCCTTCGTGATGGAGAAGGAGTTGAACTGATCGCCCCCGGGATACTGCCCGATGCTGAACCGCGAAATCTTGGCGTCGTGGTCGAATGCGCCGGACACGCCCGTCATGAAGCAGGCGAGGGATCCCTGGTGCATCAGCGACATGAGGATGCGCGCCTTGCGCTGCGTCGGCGCGTCCAGCGTGTCGAAGGTGTCGGTTTTCCTGCCGGTGAGCAGCCGCGCGACCAGATTGTGGGCCGCGGCCGGATCCTGCGGGGCGCGCTTGCCGCCGACGACGACCCCCATGCCGCGCTTGATGTCCAGATCGAAGCTGTTGTAGTCCAGGTTTTCCGAGGCGCGGGACGCGATGTGCGTCGCGATGGAGGCCGTGGCGTGGCGGTTCGCGAGGGTCTTGAACTCGCGGGCCGGGTTGGCGGACTGCAGGATGTCGCTGTTGCTGGCGAGCAAGGAGAGGATGTCGCCGCCGGCGCCGCCGGTCATGCCGAACTTCTTGGCCATGGCCGCCATCTCGGCGCCGATCGCCTTGTCGACGGCCAGGATGCGGCGGGCGGTGAGCGGACGTCCGGTGCCGTCGAACTTGCCGAGGTTCATCGCGTCGCGGACCTTCTTCGGGACGTCCTCGATGCGGGTGCCGAAGATGTCGATCACGGCCTGCTTGAAGGCTTCGCGCGTCGCGTTGTTCAGATTCTTCTCCTCGTCGGTGCGCGTGAAGGAGAAATGCGTCAGACTCTTCGGCGCGTCGGTCTGGGAGTAGTTGCAGGTCAGTTGCCGCCCGTTCTGGAGGTGCACCACGACGGCGCCGCCGCCGTTGGGGTCGTTCTTGACGTTCTGCGCGTAGGCGGTCGCCGCGCTGAACTTTTCGAGGGCGTTCCAATTGATGTTCGAGACGGGCATGGCTTGTATCCTTGTTTTTGGAGTTGTTTCAAACGGTGGGTTCGGAAGGTTGCTTCGGTCTGACTACACCCGGCGCCGGCGGAGGTTACACGCGGATGGATTCAGAACAGGGTGTTGGCGACGGTGGCGCGAAGGGGATGGTCCAGATGCTCGCCCTGCATGAAGGCCACGGGGGCGCGGAG
>CAMNDA010000416.1 GCA_946534745.1 uncultured Verrucomicrobiota bacterium
CCGTCGCGCTCGTCGTCATCGTCCTGATGGTCCTCCTGATGACCGGCTGGATCGGGCTCTTCATCGCCGCCGTCGGCACCGGCATCGGGCTGCTCCCGGTCCTCTTCGGCTCGCGCCGCCTCAACTGCCTCGGCATCCTCCTGCTGCCCATCGCCTGCAACATGTCCGGCTTCGGCTCCCGGATCGCCGACTGGCTCGGCCTCACCTGACGAAAGGAGCCCCACCGTGAAAGGATTCTCGCACTTCATGTCCGGCGTGGCGGTCGCCTCCTTCGGCCCCTGGGCGATCGACGCGGCCCTGCAGGGCAACCCGGTCTTCTTCATCCTCGGCGGCGCCGCGGGCATCCTGCCCGACACGCTCGACTTCAAGTTCTACCGCTTCTTCTACGAGCACGACGTCTACGTCCAGCCCGACCCGAAGGACCCCGATCCGGCGAAGATCGCCGAGGAGGTCGCGCGCGCCATCCGGATGGGCGTCGACGAGAAGCGCTACATCCGCCTCAAGCTCGGCTCCATCCGCCTCGGCGCCGACTTCTGGCAGCAGTATTCCGTGACGATCGACAACGATGCGAGAGAGATCGTCTGCCGCCTCGGCCCCGTCGTCAACACCGGGCAGGTCCCCGTCGAGGGAACCGAGCGGAAGGACGCCGTCGGCCGCGCGCCGCTCCCGGCGCCCGTGATCCAGACCTACGACGCCAAGCTCACGGTCGACATCTTCGACGGCCCCACGATCGGCTTCGCCCCGCGCGCGGACGGCGGCTTCGACCTGGAGTTCCTCCCCTGGCACCGCGAATGGTCGCACGCCCTCACGGTCGGGCTCTTCCTGGGCCTGCTGTGGGCGCTCGTCTCCTGCTGCTTCGGCGCCTACACGCTCGCGTGGCAGGGGCTCGCCACCATCGCCGGGTGCTACGCCGTCCACGTCGTCGAGGACCAGCTCGGGCACATGGGCTCGAACCTTTTCTGGCCGTTCACCAAGAAGCGCACCGAGGGGCTGCACTGGATGCACTCCGGCGACGGACTCCCGAACTTCACCGCCGTGTGGGTCTCGTGCATCCTGATCTTCTGGAACCTCTCGCGGCGCCAGCCGGCGCTCGAGCATCCGTTCCCGTTCTGGAAGCTCGTGCTCGTCGCCCTCGTCGTGCCCTACGCGATCTTCGGGATCCTGCGCCTCCTCCTCGACCGCGGCCGCCGTTCCTCCGCCCCCGCCGGCGACGACGCCGACGACGAGTGGAACGACATGAAGTCGTCGTGACCCGCGCCCCGTCGGTTGCGGGAGCGCAAAGGGGTGTGGTAGTATCCGCGCCCAACCGAAACCTTCGGAGAAGCAACCATGAAAAAGATGGATCTGCGGCAGTTCGCGGTCTGGACCGCGGCCCTCGTCGTCGGCGCAATCCTCGGATCGCTCGGACTCGCGCGGCTGGACGAATTCTTCAACTTCGTCGCGTCGGCCTTCACGCGGCTCTTCCAGTTCGTCGCGGTGCCGACGATCGCGCTGGCGGTCGCGACCACGCTCGCCACGCTCGGCGCCCGGAAGAGCACGGGCCGGCTCTTCCTCCACACGATCGTCTACACGCTGCTCACCACGCTCGCCGCGGCGCTCGTCGGCCTCGGGCTCTACGTGCTCGTCGCCCCCGGCAACCTACCGGCGGAGGTCATCGAGCAGAGCGCGTCGGCCACGCACGCCTACGTCCCCGAGACGCTCTACGGCCACATCCTCAACGTCATCCCGAACAACGCCGTGCGCCCGTTCTTCGAGGGGAACGTCCTCTCGATCCTCTTCGTCGCGGCGGCGGTCGGCCTCGGCCTCGCGGCGATGCCGGCGTCCGACGGCAAGTCCGTCGTGGAGAAGGGCCTCTTCGGCCTGCAGGAGCTGCTCTTCACCCTGATCAAGGGACTCGTGAGGATCCTCCCGCTCGGCATCGTCGCGTTCTCCGCGCAGCTCGCCGCGCAGGTCAAGGCCGGCATGGTCGTGGGCTCGCTCGGCAAGTATCTCGTCGTCGTCCTCGCGGGCAACCTCGTGCAGTTCTTCGTCGTGCTGCCGCTCTTCCTGCTCGTGCGCCGCATCAACCCCCTGCGCGTCCTCAAGGCGATGTCGCCCGCGGTGCTGATGGCGCTCTTCACGAAGAGCTCGGCCGCGACGCTGCCCGTCACGGTCTCCTCCGCGGAGAACAACCTCAAGGCCAAGCCCGAGGTCGCGCGGTTCGTCTGCCCGATCTGCTGCACGATCAACATGAACGGCTGCGCGGCGTTCATCCTCGTGACCTCGCTCTTCGTGATGCAGAACGGCGGCGCGGCGCTCACGCCGTGGACGATGCTTGCGTGGGTGCTCATCGCGTGCGTCTCGGCGATCGGCAACGCCGGCGTCCCGATGGGCTGCTACTTCCTCACCCTCTCGCTCATGGCCGGACAGGGCATGCCG
Organism: uncultured Verrucomicrobiota bacterium; assembly: GCA_946534745.1. Classification (GTDB taxonomy): domain Bacteria; phylum Verrucomicrobiota; class Kiritimatiellia; order RFP12; family UBA3636; genus UBA3636. Next base: position 2,419 of record CAMNDA010000416.1, read on the forward strand.
ATCGGCATCCTCGGCGTGATCCTCCCGGTCTACGCCGTGATCGACATGATCGAGACGGCGGAGAACGTCTGGTCCGACTCCTGCGTCTGCGCGATGGTCGACAGGGATCTCGCCGAATGAGGACCTCCGCCCTCCTTCCCGCGGCGCTCGGCCTCGCCGCCGCGCTGGCGGCGGCCGGGGAGCCCGCGCCCGCCGAATCCGCCGCCCCCGCGGAGCCCGCCGCCCCCGCCGCCGAGGAGAAGCCCGCCGTCCGCTTCCGCGCCGGCGGCGACCTGCGCCTGCGGCAGGAGGGCTTCGACCACGTCCCGATCCGGACCGCCGAGCCCGCCGTGACGCGCGGCGGCCACAACGACTACTTCCGCATCCGGCCGCGGCTCTCGGCCGGCGTCGACTTCGGCGAGGACCTCTCGCTCGACGCCCGGCTGTGCGACGAGTTCCGCCACCGCAACGCGGGGCAGGAGTCCTACGAGTGGCCGGACGAGCTCATCCTCGACCGCCTCGAGCTCTCGCTGCGCAACCTCCTCGACGGCCGCGTCGACCTCCACGTCGGCCGCCAGGACGTCTCGCTCGGCTCGGGGCGACTCTTCGCCGAGGGCACGGCGAAGGACGGCTCCCGCACGGGCTTCTTCGACGGCGCCCGCGCTCGCGTCCGCCTCGCGGAGAAGACGACGCTCGACCTCTTCGGCTTCTACGGCCGCTGCGAGAACGACCTGGCGATTGGACACGAGCACCGCGACCTCACCGGCCTCGCGCCGGGCTGGAACGGCATGGACGAGGCGACCGCCGGCTTCTTCCTCGACGACCGCTCGCTCGACGCGCTCGGCTGGGGCGTCTACTACGCCTGGCTCCACGACACCGCCTGGCGCACGCGCGAGGGCGGCCGCGTCCCGCACGAGGACGTCCACACGCTCGGCGCGCGCCTGCTGCCGAAGTTCTCGGAGGAGCTCTCCGCCGAGCTCGAGGGCGCGTTCCAGTGGAGCGGGAGCGACGGGTACGACCGCCGCGCGGGCTTCGCGACCGGCGGCCTCAAATGGGGCTTCGCGCCCGGCGCCTACGTCTCCGCGAACGGCCTCTGGCTCTCCGGCGACGACGCGGACACCGCCCGCCGCGAGGACTTCAACGTCCTCTTCGGCCGCTACCCCTGGATCAGCGAGCTGATGATCTACGCCTTCGACGCGGACGGCGTCGGCACGTGGAGAAACCTCGGCCGCGCCTGGCTCGAGGCGGGCTGCGCCTTCGGCGAGGACCGTGCGCACAGGGTCAGGGCGACCGTGGGGCCGCTCTGGGCACCCGAATGCGACGGCGCCGGCGGCGGGAGCGACCGCGGCTGGCTCGAGACGATCCTCTACACCTTCCCGCTCTGCAAGGGCTCCGCCGGCGACCTCGCCGGGCACCTCTTCCTCGAGGTGCTCCAGCCCGGCGACTACTACGCGAGCGACCGCACCGCGTACTTCTTCCGCTGGCAGCTGAACTGGAGCTTCTAGGCCCGCCCGTCCCAGCGCGCGAAGTTCTCGAGGAGCCGGAGGCCGGCGCGACCGGACTTCTCCGGGTGGAACTGCGTCGCCGCGAGGTTGCCGCGCCCGACCATCGAGGCGAAGCGCATGCCGGCGTACTCGGTCGTGCACACGGCGTCCGCCGGGTCGGCCGGCGCCGGGTAGTAGCTGTGGACGAAGTAGAAGTCCGCGCCGTCGGGGATGCCGGCGAGCAGCGGGTGCGGGCGCTCGAACCGGGCCTGGTTCCAGCCCATGTGCGGGATCTTGTCGGCGTGCGAGCGCGCGGCGAACCGGCGCGCCTCGCCGCGCAGCAGGCCGAGGCACGCCACGCCGCCGTCCTCCTCCGAGCGGTCGAGCAGGATCTGGGTCCCGAGGCAGATGCCGAGGAACGGCACCCCCGCGGCGACGCGCTCGCGCAGGACGGGCGCGAGGCCCAGCTCCCCGAGGTTCGCCATCGCGGAGCCCGCCGCGCCGACGCCGGGGAAGACGATGCGCTCCGCCGCGCGGATGGCGGCGGGGTCGGAGGTCGGCGCGGCCTCGGCGCCGATCGCCTCGAAGGCGAGGCGGACGCTCGTGAGGTTTCCGGCGCGATAGTCGACGATGGCGATCATTCTCGTTCTCCCTGTGCGCCGGGATTCTAGGACAAACCCCGTCCCCGCCGCAAGCCGAAACCGCGCTTGCGGGCGCGGGCGGAATTCTGCTACACTGGCGCCATGAACGGAATTCGCCGCCCCGCCACGCTCCTGATTGCCGCCGGACTCGCGCTCGCCGCGGGCGCGCAGGGCGTGCGCATCTCCGGACCGCCCGCGCCGACGCTGCCTCCGCGCTCGGGCGACACGGGCCCGCGCTACGCCATCCCCGGTGCCCCCGCGCCCGCGCCGCGCCCCGCGCCCCCCGTCGTTCGCTCCGCGCCGGGCGCGCCGCGCCCCGCGGGGGTCGTGCGCTCGGGCCCCGTCTTCGGAACGCCCGCCCCCGCCGCGCGCTCGGCGCCCGTCGTGCGCTCCGGCCCGGTCTTCGGCGCGCCGTATTCGCCCTGGGTCTCGGGCGTGACCTACCATTCGGACGGCACGGTCGGCGGCTACCACGTCGTCGCGCCCGCGGTCGAGGAGAACCCGTTCGCCATCTTCCCGCAGGGGCGCGCCGTCGCGCCCGTGCAGCCCGCGCCGCCGGTCTTCGTCGAGACGCGCGAGGCGGTCGCGCTGCCGTCCTCCGCGGCCTGCGAGGCGCGCGAGCAGGCGGAGCTCGACACGATCCTCGCCGACCCCTCGGTCGTGCGTCCGGAGATCGGCTGCACCGAGGAGGCGTTCCGGCGCGACGCGCTCGGGCTCGTCCGCTCGCAGTACCGCGCCGCGCCGCACGGGCTCGTCCCGACCTCCGAGATCGAGATCTCCGCCGCGGGCGTCGTGCGGCGCAGGCACCGCTCCGAGACGAACGCCTACCCCCAGCCGACCGACGCGCAGATCCTCGCCGCGTTCCGCGCGGGCGGGCGCTTCCTCGTCGTGCGCCGGCGCGACGTCTCCGTGACGTGCGGCATGTGCGAGGGCTCCGGCGCCGTCGTGCGCGAGCGCATCGCGAACCCCGCCACGGGCCTCGTCCGCCCCGTCACCGGCTCCTGCCCGCGCTGCGGCGGCAAGGGCCGCCGCGCCCGCCCGATCGACGCGCTCTACACGCTCTTCAAATCCCAGCCGACCGTCCAGCCATGAGTACCCGCACCGACATCGCCGCCCAGATCGACCACACCGTCCTCAATCCGACGAGCCCGCACGCGGCGTTCGCCGACGCCTGCGACTACGCGATCGCGAACCGCTGCGCGAGCGTGTGCATCTGCCCGTTCTTCGTGCGCGAGTGCGCCGAGCGGCTCCGCGGCTCGGGCGTGGCCGTCTGCACCGTGATCGGCTTCCCGCACGGCACGCACGCGACGGAGGCGAAGGTCGCCGAGGCGCGCATCGCGATGGCCGACGGCGCCGCGGAGCTCGACATGGTCGTCAACGTCTCCAAGTGCAAGGACGGCGACTGGGACTACGTCGAGCGCGACATCGCCGAGGTCTGCCGCGCGGTGCACGAGGGCGGCCGGCTCCTCAAGGTCATCTTCGAGTGCTGCTTCCTCTCGGACGAGGAGAAGGTCCGCCTCTGCGAGATCTGCACGCGCGTCGGCGTCGACTTCGTGAAGACCTCCACCGGCTACGGCTCCGGCGGCGCGACCGTCGCCGACGTCGCGCTCATGAAGGCGCACGTCGGCCCGAAGGTCCGCATCAAGGCCGCGGGCGGCATCCACACGGCGGAGGAGCTGCTCGCCCTCCGCGCCGCGGGCGCCGACCGCTTCGGCTGCTCGCGCACCGAGGCCATCCTCGCCGGCCTTCCGGCGTAGGCGCTACAGCGCGAGGGCGAGGGTCGCCGAGACGCCGCAGAGCGCGGCGGTCTCGACGCGCAGGACGTTCGGGCCGAGCGTGACCGGGACGGCGTTCGGGAGCGCGAGCGCGGAGGCGAGCTCCTCCGGCGCGAAGTCGCCCTCGGGCCCGACGAGCCAGCCGACGGGTCCGGAGCGGAGCGCGTCGCGGCGTGCGAGGAGCGCTTCGCCGACCGGCTGCGCGCCGGGCGCAAGGGAGCCGACGAACACCGGTCCGCCGAGCTCGTTCATCTGCGCGAGCGCGCCGGGCCAGTCGACGGCCGGCGCGAGTCCGGTCGCCCATCCGCCGCCGCACTGGCAGAGCGCGGCGTCGAGGATGCGGCGCCAGCGGTCGGGCGTCTCGCCCGGGCGGACGCGCGCGACGACGCGCGCGGAAAGGATCGGCACGATGCGCGAGACGCCGAGCTCGACGGCCTTCTCGAGGAGCCAGTCCATGCGCGCGGGCTTGGCGATGCACTGGAAGAGCGTGACGCGCGCGGGCGGCGGCGGGAGCGCGAGGACCCCGCCGAGCCGCTCGACCTCGGCCGCGCGGCGCGAGAGCGCGGCGACGCGCGCCGCGCGCGCGGAGCCGCGGCCGTCGAGGAGCCGCACCTCGTCGCCGACGCGGGCGCGCAGGACGTCGCGCAGGTGGTGCGCCTCCGCCTCGCCCAGCGCGGCGGCGCCGGGCGAGGAGAGGAATTCCGTCGCGACGAGGATCGAGTGCACGCTACTTGCGCAGGCTTTCCTTCGCCTTGAGGAAGGCGGCGATGCGGTCGCGGTAGGCGCGGGCCTGCGGATAGGAGCGGTCCTCGTAGGCGGCCTGGAAGTCCTCGAGCGCCTTCCTCTGGCGGGAGTTGAGGTGCGCGGGGATCTCGACGGCGACGCGGACGATGAGGTCGCCGGAGCCGCGGCCGTTCACGAGCGGCGCGCCCTTGCCGCGCAGGCGGAAGAGCTTGCCGTCCGGCGTGCCCGGCGCGATGCGGATCTTGGCGGAGCCCTCCGGCGTCGGAACCTCGACGTCGCCGCCGAGCGCGGCGACGTCCGGCGGGACGGGCGCCTCGACGAGCAGGTCGTCGCCCTGGCGCTCGAAGAGGTCGCTCTCGCGCACGTGCAGCACGACGTGCAGGTCGCCGGGGCGGCCGCCGCGCGCGCCGGCCTGGCCGTGCCCGGCGACGCGCAGGCGCGTGCCGGTCTCGACGCCGGCCGGAACGTGCAGGTCGATCTTGGCGCGGTCGCGCAGGCGGCCGCTGCCGGAGCAGGTGCGGCACGGCGTCTTCACGATTGTGCCGGCGCCGCGGCAGACGGGGCAGGGCTGCCGCATCTGGAAGAACGCCTGGCGCGTCGTGACGTAGCCCGTGCCGCCGCACTGCTTGCAGGTCTCGCGGCGCGTGCCCGCGGCGGCGCCGGTGCCGTGGCAGTCGGGGCAGTCCTTCTCGTTGGGGATCTCGATCGTCTTCGTGGTACCGAAGATCGACTCCTCGAAGGAGATCGGCAGGTCGTACTGCAGGTCGGCGCCGTCCTCGGGCCCGTTCGGGTCCTCCTCCGCCTCCGCGCCGCCGCCCGTGAACATGTCGAAGATCGAGCGCCCGCCGCCGCGGCGGCGGCCGCCGCCCATGCCGCCCATCGCGCCGAAGAACTGCGAGAGGATGTCGTTGAGGTCCGCCCCGTGCGTGAAGTCGCGGTCGAAGTCGAAGCCGCCGGCGCCGAACTTGACGCCGTCCGGGCCGTACTGGTCGTAGCGCTGGCGCTTGGCCGGGTCCGAGAGCACCTCGTAGGCCTCGGAGCCCTTCTTGAACATCTCCTCGGCGTTCTTGTCGCCCGGATTGCGGTCCGGGTGGTACTTCATCGCGAACTTGCGGTAGGCCTTCTTGATGTCGTCGGCCGACGCGTTCCTCTCGACGCCGAGGATCTTGTAGTAGTCCTGTTCCGCGGCCATGGCTAGGCCTCCTGGTTCCCTGCGGGTTCGGCCGGCGCGGGTTCCTCCGCGGGCTTCTCCGCCTCGGGGGCGGGCTCCTCGGCCTCGTCCTCCACGACGACCTGCGCGGCGCGCAGGACCTTGCCGTTGAGGGAGTAGCCCTTGCGCGTCTCGTAGACGACGCAGCCGGGCGCGGTCTGGCCGGTCCTCATGATGGTGATCGCCTCGCTCGTGGCGGTGTCGAGCGGCTTGCCGACGACGCCCTCGACGGGCTTGAGCCCGAACTTGGCGACGGCGTTGAGGAACGAGCGGCGCACGAGCTCGAAGCCCTCGCGGAAGGGCTTGGCGGCCTCGGAGGAGTCCTTCGAGACGGAGGCGATCGCGGCGTCGGTCTGGTCGAGGACCGGCAGCAGCTCCTCCAGCAGGTCGGCGTTGGACTGCTGGATCCACTCGGCGCGCTCGCGCGCCTGGCGCTTGCGGAAGTTGTCGAAGTCGGCCTGGAGGCGCAGGAGGCGGTCCTTGAGCGCGGCGGCCTCGGCCTTCGCCTTGTCCGCCTCCGCCTTCGCGGCTTCCGCCTCGGCCGCGCCATTCTCGGCCGACTCCGCTCCGGGCTCCGGGTCTCCCTCCGGCTCCCCCTCTGGGGGAGCAGGCGAGCGGAGCGAGCCTGAGGGGGTCTCGCCCGCCGTTCCGGCGGGAGCGGGCTCCGGGGGCGGCACGCCGGCGGCGGGTGCAGTGTCTTCGGGAGAAGTTGCGGGATCTTCGTTCATTGTCGTACGGAAAGGGTTCGGAGGGCGGGGAGACTAGCATTTCGCGCGGGGCGCGTCAAACGCGTGCGCGATGTTTCCTTCCAAGCTAGCAATTCGCGTGCCGCCGCCCAGTCCGGCGTTTCCGAAGGAAAACCGGGACAGAACGGCCCACTGCGCGATGCGGCGTACGTCTCCGGGTGGGGCGAGGCGTCCCGCCGAGCCGTTGAGATCGGCGACGCCCAACCGCCGCGGCTCGCCCAGCCCGGCCGCGCCGCGCGGAGCGAGGCGACACAGCGCCTTCTCGTGGCGGGGTGCGGACCCCGCCACGGGAGGCCTTGCGAAGCTACCGGCCCCAGCGGACGACGGTCGCGCCCCAGGTGAGGCCCGCGCCGAAGGAGGCGAAGAGGACGTTGTCGCCGTCCTTGATCCGGCCGTCGGAGACGGCCTCGTGCAGGGCGAGCGGGATCGAGGCGGCCGTGGTGTTGCCGGTGTTCTCGATGTTCGTCACGACCTTCTCCATCCCCAGGTCCATCGTCTTGGCGACGGCCTGGATGATGCGCATGTTGGCCTGGTGCGGGACGAGCCAGTCGATGTCCTCATGGCGCAGGCCCGCGTCCGTCACCGCCTTGTCGGCGATGCCCGCCATGTTGCGCACGGCGTACTTGAAGATGGTGTGGCCGTCCATCCGGACGAACCCCTTGCGCGCGGCGAGGGTCTCGGCCGTGGTCGGCATCGCGGAGCCGCCGGCCTCGATGTGCAGCAGCGGCGCGAGCGTGCCGTCGGTCCCCGTCGCGGAGGAGAGGATGCCGTTCTGCGTGCCGCCCTCGGAGCGCTCGACGACGACCGCGCCGGCGCCGTCGCCGAA
>CAMNDA010000417.1 GCA_946534745.1 uncultured Verrucomicrobiota bacterium
CAGCATCCCCTTCTCCACGAGCGCGAGCATGACGCGCTGGGCGTGCACGAGGTTGTGGCTCATCGCCATCGAGCGGAGCATGTTCTCCGGATGGACGAGGAGGCCCGAGAGGATGAAGTCCATGCGCTCGAACATGTAGTCGAGGAGAGTCGTGCCGTCCGGGATGATGACGCGCTCGGCCGACGAGTGCGAGATGTCGCGCTCGTGCCAGAGCGCGACGTTCTCCATCGCCGTCACGGCGTAGCCGCGCAGCACGCGCGCGAGGCCGCAGACGTTCTCGCTCTTCACCGGGTTGCGCTTGTGCGGCATCGTCGAGGAGCCCTTCTGCCCCTTTCCGAACGGCTCCTCCGCCTCCCGCAGCTCCGTGCGCTGGCAGTGGCGCACCTCGAGCGCCATCTTCTCCAGGCACGCGCCGACGATCGCGATCGTGCACATGAGCTCCGCGTGGCGGTCGCGCTGCAGCACCTGCGTGGAGACGCTTGCCGGGACGAGCCCGAGCTTCTCGCAGACGTACTTCTCGACGAACGGGTCGATGTTGCCGTAGTTGCCGACGGCGCCGCTGAGCTTCCCGACGCGCATCGTCTCGGCCGCCTGCTCGAGGCGGCGGAGGCAGCGGCGCATGTCGCTGTGCCACAGGAGGAACTTCATCCCGAAGGTCGTCGGCTCGGCATGGACGCCGTGCGTGCGGCCCATGACGGGCGTGCGCTGGTACCGGCGCGCCTGCGTCTCGAGCGTGCCGAGGAGCTTCTTGCAGTCCGCGATCAGGATCTCCATCGCGTGGCGGATGTTGATCGCGTAGGCGGTGTCGACCACGTCCGTCGACGTAAGCCCGTAGTGGAGCCACTTGGAGTCGTCGCCGAGCGATTTGGCGACCGTGCGCGTGAACGCGACAACGTCGTGGTGCGTGCTCTTCTCGAGCTCCTCGATCTCCTCGACGGTGAAGCGGGCGTTTTTGCGCATCCGCTCCGCGGTGCCCTCGGGCACCTTGCCGAGCCTCTCCCACGCCTCGGTGGCGGCGAGCTCGACGTCGAGCCAGACGTGGAACTTGTGGTCGAGCGTCCAGATGGACGCCATTTCGGGTCGGGAGTAGCGGGCGATCATGGTCGGAAGGGGAGAGAGGGTCCGGATGGTCCGGATAGTCGGGATGGTCCGGATCGTCCGGATGGTCGGGATGGTCCGGATGGTCGGGATGGTCCGGATGGTCGGGTGGAACGGATCGGGATTCTAGCATACGCCTCCCGCGCGCGCAAACGAAAGGCCGCGCTTGCCAAACGGGGGAACGGCGGGATAGAATCGGCGGCATGGATACGGATGAAGAAATCGGGGCCGTGCGGTTCGGCCTGGTGGCGGATCCCCACGTGGCGGATCTGCCCGACGCGATCGGGCGGCGCTACCGCCTCGCGGCCGGGCGCCTCGCGGACGCCGCGAGGGCGCTGCGCGCGGAAGGCGCGGAGCTGCTCGTCGAGCTCGGCGACCTCAAGGACGCCGGCCCGGACGAGGCCTCCACGCTGGCGAACCTCGCCGCCGCCGCGGGCGCGCTGCGCGCGTTCGGCGGGCCGGTCCTCCCCGTCCTGGGCAACCATGACGTGGACCGCATCACGAAGGCTCAGTTCCTGCGCGGGTTCGCGGACGGCCTCGGCCTTCCGGAGCCGCCCGCGCCGTTCGGCGCGCTCGACGTGCGCGGCGTCCGGTTCGTCCGGCTCGACGGCGACTTCTTCCCCGACGGGCGCGAGCTCGAGGCCGGGGACCGCAACCACCGCCTCTGCACCGTCCCGCCGGACCAGGTCGCGTGGCTGCGCGGGGCGCTCGCCGCCGCGCCCGGGCCGTGCGTCGTCTTCTGCCACTCGCCGCTCACGGGCGACTGGGACAGCGTCGTCACGAACGGCGCCGAGGTCCGCGCCGCGATGGAGGAGGCCGGAAGCGTCGTCGCCGTCTTCCAGGCGCACACGCACGGCGACGCGTTCAAGCGGATCAACGGGATCCCGTACTGCACGGTGCCCTCGATCTGCCACGACGACGGCCCCTACGCGCTCGCGGAGGCCGCGCCCGACGGGCGCGTCCGCGTCCGGGGCTTCCACGGCGCGACCTCGCGCGAATGGTAGAGCCGCCACCCCGCCACGCCATGCCCGGAAAGCCACGCCAGTCCAGCTTCGAGCTCCTGCGCCTGCTCTCGATGCTCGCGATCGTCGCGGGCCACCTCTTCACGGAGGGGCACCTCATCGCGCACGCGACGCCGGGGACGCTCCTGCCGTGCCTGCTCCTGGGAAGCGGCGCCCGCGTCGCGACGAACCTCTTCGTCCTGCTCGGCTGCTGGTTCCTCGTCGGCTCGACGCTCCCCGGCGCGCCGGACTTCGCGCCGGGCCGGCGCTGGTGGCGCCTGCACTTCACGGTGCTCTGCTGGGCCGCCCCGCTCACGGTCGCCGCGCTCGCGACGGGCGCGCACCCGGGACTCAAGGACGCGCTGCGCGGCTTCCTGCCGTTCGTCGGGCGGCCGCTGTGGTTCGCCTCGGCGTGGATGTCGCTGCTGCTCCTGGTCCCGTTCCTGCGCCACGCGCTCGCGCTCCCGGCGCGCCGGCTCGGCGCGCTCGTCGCCGTGGGCGGCCTCCTCCTCGTCTTCAACTCCACGCTCGCGGACTTCCGCGAGGGCTACCTCACGGACACGTTCTGGTTCGTCTGGGCCTACCTCTTCCTCGGCTGGTTCCGCCTGTGCGCGCCGGCGCGGCTGCGGCGCGTCCCGGCCGCGGCCGCGCTCGCCGCGGGCCTCGCGCTCTACGCGGCGCTCGTCCTGCCCGAGTGGTGGGCCCGCGCGCACATCGCCTCGCACCCCGCCGCGCCCGCGGTGCACGCGCTCGCGCAGCGGTTCCTCGACGACCTCAAGAGCGCGCCGAACTTCCTCTGCGCCTTCGCGCTCTTCCTGTTCTTCGCGCGGATCGACCTCGGATCCGTCCGGTGGATCAACGCCGCCGCGCGCCCGGCCTTCGCGGTCTACGTGGCGCACCAGACGCCGGCCTTCTGGCCGGTGCTGTGGCCGCGCATCGTGCGCACGCCGGAATGGTGGGGCCAGGCCTGGACGCCGCTCGCCGCGATCGGCGCGACGGTCGCGGTCTACGCCGCCGTCGCGCTCGTCGAGACGGCGCGCCTGTGCCTCCTCGAGCCGCGCTGGACGCGGACGCGCGCCTTCGCGGCGCTCGCCCGCGCGGTCGACCGCCTCTGCGGCGTCGGGTAGGGCGAGGCGTCCCCGCCGAGCCGGGGACGGGCGCCGCGCCGGCCGCTATTTCGCGCGCCTGCCGCGGAGGATGACGTCCTCGCGGCCGGGGCCGGTCGAGAAGAACGTCACGGGCACCCCCAGGTTCCTCTCGATCCAGAGGACGTAGTCGCGCGCGGCCGCCGGAAGGGCGTCCCAGTCGCGGGCGCCGCGGATGTCGCACTTCCAGCCGGGAAGCTTCTCGACGATGGGCTTGGCGTCCCACAGCCACGGCGTGGGCGGGAAGGAGTCGACGCGCTTCCCGTCGATCTCGTAGGCGACGCAGACCGGCACCTCGTCGAGGTAGCCGAGCGCGTCGACGAGCGTGAGCGCGACCTCGGTCGCGCCCTGCATCTCGCAGCCGTAGCGCGTGGCCGGCAGATCGAACCAGCCGACGCGGCGCGGGCGCCCGGTCGTGGCGCCGTATTCGCCGCGGTCGCCGCCGCGGCGGCGCAGCTCCTCGGCCTCGTCTCCGAAGATCTCCGAGACGAACGGCCCCGCGCCGACGGCGCTGGAGTAGGCCTTCACGACGGTGATCACGTCCGTGATCGCATAGGGCGGGATGCCCGCGCCGATCGACGCGTAGCCGGCGAGCGGCGAGGAGCTCGTGACCATCGGGTAGATGCCGTGGTCGGGGTCCTTGAGCGTTCCGAGCTGGCCCTCGAGGAGGATGCGCTTGCCGGCGCGGATGGCGTCGTGCAGGAGCTTGTTGGTGTCGGTCGCGTACGGGCGCACGATCTCCGCCAGCTCCGCGAGCTCCGCCTTCACCGCGGCCGGGTCGAGCGCGGGCTTTCCGTAGACGCCGGTGAGGAGCGGGTTCTTGCGGTCGCAGAAGAGCTTGATGCGCTCGTCCATTTTGTCGAGGTGGAAGAGCTCGCAGACCTGGAAGCCGATCTTGGAGTACTTGTCCGCGTAGAACGGCGCGATGCCGCTGCGCGTGGAGCCGAAGGACGCCTTGCCGAGGCGGATCTCCTCGAGTGCGTCGAGCTCCTTGTGGACGTCCAGGAGCACCTGCGCGCGGTAGGAGACGGCGAGGCGCGGCTCGATGCCGGCGGCCTTCAGGTCCGCGACCTCCTTGGCGAACGCGCGGACGTTGAGCGCGACGCCGGGGCCGATCACGTTGAGGACCGCGGGGTTGAAGCAGCCGGACGGCAGCAGGTGCAGCGCGAAGCGGCCCTTGTCGTTGATGATCGTGTGGCCCGCGTTGGCGCCGCCCTGGAAGCGGACGACGATGTCCGATTCGCGGGCCAGCAGGTCCGTCATCTTGCCCTTGCCCTCGTCGCCCCAGTTGGCGCCTACGATCGCGGTAGCCATGTCGAAAGAGTCTCCTCGTCCCGCGTCGCGCGGAACGGGCCGGGATTATGCCACAACGTCCCCCCGCGTTCAAGCGCGGGAAAAGAAGGAGGGGCGGCGGGAAGTCCGCCGCCCCTCCGGGGGATTCGGGTTTCGGTCCGCGCGGGGCTTAGAAGCCGTAGGCGGCGCCGAAGGAGGCGATCCACTCGACGTCGTAGGCCTCGTCCGTGAGGACGTCGTCGTCGATCTGCGCCACGTAGGTGCAGCCGACGTAGGCCTTGCCGACCGTGAGCTTGGCGGTGATGTCCGCGCAGGCGAGGCCGGAGTCGAGGTCCGAGCCCTTGACGTCGTCGTAGTTCACGTACCAGATGTCGGCGGAGACGCCGATGCCGATGTCGCCGACCGCGGTGCCCTCGGCGATCGTCTCGGAGTGGCCGATCTCGAAGCCCGCCTCGAGCATGCCGTCCTTGTCGCCGCCGACGCGGTACTTGGCCTTGAAGGACGGATTGAGCCAGCAGTCGTAGCCCATCGCGAAGACGAGCAGGTTGTCGGCGTTCCAGTCGTAGCCCGGGTAGTCGTACTCGAGGTAGCTGATCGACCAGGAGAAGGCCTCGTCGGGCGTCCAGAGCGCACCAAGATCGAGGCAGACCTCGAGGTCGATCTCCTCGAAGCTGCGCTTGTGCTTGTTGTTCTTGAACTTGTACTCGTTGCCGTTCTCGTCCGTGGCGTAGTCGTCGTAGCCTTCGAGGTCCATGCAGCCCCAGACGTCGAACGAGATCGGGATCTCGGTCTCGCCGGCCTTCATGCCGCCGACCCAGAGGTTGGGCTGGGCGACCCAGCCGTCGAGGCAGGTGGCGCCGGTGGCGACGTAGGCGGTCTTGAAGTCGATGCTGACTTCGGCGTCGGCGGCGAAGGCCGGGACGGCGCAGATCCCCGCGAGCGCGAGGGAGGAGGCAAGGAGGGTGGACTTCATGTGAAGCATGTTCCTTTGTGGTTGGGTTTCGTTGGTTGGTTCCGCCGTCCGGCGGGGGCGCCCGCGCGGTTTGCGCGCGAACAGGGGCATATTATGGGCAAAACGCCCCGAAAAGGAAAGAGAAAAATTCGTCTTTTCCGCGCGGGGGCGTTCTGGTAGGATGGCGGGCCCATGGAAACGCCCGCCTCCGCCGCGCCCGCCGCGCCCGCCTTCGACAACGAGAAGTACATCGCCCTCCAGTCCGCCGCGATCCGCGAGCGCGCGGAGCGCTTCGGCAACAAGCTCTACCTCGAGATCGGCGGGAAGCTGCTCAAGGACCTGCACGCCGCGCGCGTGCTGCCCGGCTTCGAGCCGGACGTGAAGCTGCGGATGCTCCAGTCCCTCGGCGACCAGATCGAGTTCATCGTCTGCGCCTACGCCGGCGACATCGAGCACCAGCGCTACCGCGCCGACTTCGGCACGACCTACGACGCCGAGGTGCTGCGGCTCGTCGAGGACGTCCGCGCGCGCGGGCTCGCGGTGAAGTCGGTCGTCCTCACGCGCTTCGACCCGTCGATGACCGCGGCCGCCGCGTTCGCCGACCGCCTCCGCCGCGAGGGCCTCGCGGTCTACCTCCACTCGGCCATCCCCGGCTATCCGGCCGACGTCGACCGCATCCTCTCCGACGACGGCTTCGGCCGCAACCCGATGGTCGAGACGACCGCGCCGATCGTCGGCGTCATCGCCCCCGGCCCCTCCAGCGGCAAGCTCGCCACCGCGCTCTCGCAGGTCTGGCACGAGAACCGCCGCGGCGTCGGCGCCGGCTACGCCAAGTACGAGACGTTCCCCGTCTGGAACCTGCCGCTCTCCCACGCCGTCAACATCGCCTACGAGGCCGCGACGGCGGACATCGAGGACTTCAACCAGATCGACCCGTTCCACCTCGAGGCCTACGGCGAGACGACGGTGAACTACAACCGCGACGTCGCGGCGTTCCCGATCCTGCGCGCCCTCCTCGAGCGCCTCCTGCCCGCCGACCAGGTCTACCGATCCCCGACGGACATGGGCGTCAACAAGGTCGGCTTCGCGATCGCGGACGACGACCGCGTCCAGGAGGCCTCGCGCCAGGAGATCGTCCGCCGCTTCCTCAAGGGCGGCTCCGACCTCGCCCTCGGCCGCGTCACGGAGGCGACGGTCGAGCGCCTGCGCTCGATCATGGCCGCCGCGGGCCTGAAGGACACCGACCGCCCCGTCGTCGTCCCGGCGCGCGAGGCCGCCGCCGCGGGCGCGGCGGCCGGCAAGGGCTTCGGCGGCATCTGCTGCGCCGCCGCGGTGCAGCTGCCGGACGGCTCGATCGTCACCGGCAAGAACTCGAGCCTCCTGCGCTCGCCGGCCGCGACGATCCTCAACGCCGCCAAGCGCCTCGCCGGTATCCCGGACTCGCTCGAGCTGCTGCCCAAGACGATCGTGCAGTCGGTCGCCGACATGAAGTCGGGCCTGCTCGGGCGCCGCAGCTCCAACCTCAACGTCGAGGAGCTGCTGATCGCGCTGGCGATCTCCGCCAACATGAACAGCGTCGCGGCGCTCGCGCTGCAGAAGCTGCCGCTCCTGCGCGGCTGCGAGATGCACATGACGCACCTCACCTCGGCCTCCGACGCCTCGGGGATGCGCCGCCTCGGCCTGCGCGTCACCTGCGATCCGCTCTGGCCGGACAAGTCCAGACTGCCGCGGTAGGGCGACGCGGGCTATTCGCCGATCAGGCGGGCGAGGAGGATCTGCGTGTCCTGCAGGTCGTAGCGCGCGGTGACGACCGCGGCCTCGGCCGAGGAGAGCGCGACCTGCGCGTCCGTGCGCTCGAGGGCGCTGGCCTTGCCCACGTCGTAGCGGCTCGAGACGACGTCGAAGTTCTCCTTCGACGCCGCGAGCGCGGCCTCCGCGACGGCGAGCGACTTGCGCGCGCGGTCGGCGGAGAGCGTCGCCGTCAGGACCTGGTTGAAGAGCTGCTGCTCGGCCTCCGCCAGCTTGCTCCGGGCGGCGCGCAGCTGCGCGACGGCCGTCTCGATCTGCCGGTTCTTCGCCCCCGCGCTGAAGAGCGTCTGCGCGACGGCCGGGACGGCGGCGTAGTTCCACAGCAGCGGCGAGCTGTCGCCCTTCGCGTCGAACGAGAGGCGGAAGGAGAGGTTCGGGTAGAGGTCGCAGATCGTCCAGTCGACGTAGTCCTTCGCGGCGTCGGCCGCGGCGCGCAGCGCGGCGAGCGCGGGCGCGTTCGTGGCGGCGACGGCCATCAGCGCGCCGACGTCGTTCGTCATCTCGGGGAACGAGCAGTCCCCCAGCGCGATGCGCGGGCTCTCGGCGAGGCCGAGCGCGAGCGCGAGCGAGGCGCGGGCGGTCTCGACGGCGTTCGAGGCGGAGATCTCGGAGAGCAGCGCGTTCTGGTAGTCGACCTCGGCCTTGGAGACCTCGTAGTTCATCGCGGCGCCGACGTCGAAGCGGTCCTTCGTCTGGTCGCGGTGCAGCCGGTAGCTCTCGGAGGTCTCGACGGCGACGCGGTGCAGCTCCTCGGCGCGGCGCAGGGCGAAGCACGCGGCGCGGACGCCGTAGACGGCGCCGTTCTCGGCGGCGCGCTCGGCCTGGTCGGCCGCGGCGAGCGCGGCGACGGCGCGGCGCGTCGAGGCGCGCGTGCGGCCGAAGTCGTAGAGCAGCCAGTTGAGCGAGACGTTGCCGCCCCACGCGCCGTCGCCGTCCCACTTCGTGTCGTGCGGGTCGATGTTCTTCGAGGCGTAGGTGTAGGCGATCGAGCCGTCGACCACGGGGATGAACGCGGCCTTGACGGAGCGCAGCGCGATCTGCGCCTGGACGACGTCCTGGCGGGCCTGGACGACGGCGGGCGCGTTGGTGCGCGCCCATGCGGCGAGCTCCTCCATCGCGAGGTCGCCCTCGCGCGCGGCGAACGGCGTCTCGGCCCAGCGGACCGTGCGCTCGGCGTCCTCGCGCTGCGCGCGCCGCGCCTCGCGGACCGTCGTGCAGCCGGCGAGCAGCGCGGCGGCGGACAGGAGAAGGATGAGTTTGGTGTCTTTCATGGCGTTGGATTCTGTTTGTTTTTCGAAATCGTGTCAAGCGCGGCGGGGGGCTCTGCGCTCTCTGCGGGCTCTGCGTGGGATTCAAACGCTGCGGACTCTGCGTGAGAGACCCCCTCAGGCTCGCTTCGCTCGCTAGCTCCCCCAGCGGGGGAGCCGGCTTCGCCGGGACGGGGCTCTGCGCTCTCTGCGTTCTCTGCGTGAGTTTCTTCCGCGGCGGGACTCTGCGTGGCGCAGAGGCGGAAGCCGAGGTTGAAGTTCCGGTTGGAGGGCGAGAACCTGATCCGGATGGAGGACCAGCAGCTCCTGGCCGAGTCGAGCCAGCCGCCGCCGTGGAAGACGCGGTACTCGCCATCCGCCGTCTCTGTCCACTCCCACACATTGCCGTGCAGATCGTGGAGCCCCCACGCGTTCGGTTCCTTCCGTCCCACCGGCTTGTGCGAGAGGGTTTCGCTCCAGTCGACCTCGTGCACGCGGTCGACGATTTGCTCGGCGAAGTCAAGGAAACGCGAGAGCCAGCGGGGACGCGTCGAGAGGTTCTCGTCGAACCACGCCACGCGGCCGAGCGTCGCTTCCGTGATCTCCGTCCCGTCCGCGAGGCGGCAGTAGGCGTTCGTCGAGCCCGCGCGGCAGGCGG
>CAMNDA010000418.1 GCA_946534745.1 uncultured Verrucomicrobiota bacterium
CCGTATCGCCGCGCCGTCCTGCTCCGCTACTGGCGCGACCTCGCCGTCCCGGAGGTCGCCGCCGCGCTCGCCCTCCCCGCCAACACGGTGAAAACCCACCTCGCCCGCGCCCGTGCGCTCCTCCGCGCCGACTTGGCGCCCATCCTCGGAAAGGAGCCCTCGCCGTGACCCGACCGACCGACATCGACCAGGAGGAACGCGCCGTCGGCGCCGCCTTCCGCGCCGCCCTGCCGCCGCCTCCCGGCACGACGGACCCCGCCGCGCTCGACGCCGCCTTCCTCGGCTCCCTCCGCGCCGCCCCCTCCGCCCCGCCTCCTCCTCCCGACCTCGCCTCCCGCCTCGCCGGCATCGCCCGCCGCGCCCTCGTCCGCGCCCGCCGCCGCGCCCTCCTGCGCCGCGCCGCCGCCGCCGCCGCGCTCCTCCTCCTTCTCGCCGGCTGCGCCGCCGCCGCCACGCGCCTCTGGCGCGAGCTGGACTTCTCCGACGCCGGCCGCGCCGACGGCACGCACGAATGGGTCGCCGGGAGCAGGTGGGAGCTCGTCGAGGACCCCGCCGACGGCACCCGCGAATGGGTCGCCAGGAACGGGTGGAAGCTCGTGGGCGACTCCGCCGAAACCGCCGAACGCGAATGGCTCACCTGGAACGGCGAGCCCTACGGCTCCAACACCGAAATCCGCGCCCGCCTCACCCTTGTCCCCTCGGAGAGCCCGGTCCGCGGCGCGCGCTTCATCCTTGCGCCCTCCAGAGAATCATCCGGCTGGTACATCGACCCCGGCGTTGAAATCGTCCTCGAAACCAACCGCGTCGGCATCGCCGTCGGCCCCGGCGAATGGGAGGCGGGCGGCGGCTGGGCGCTCGTCGGACTCGAGACCGGCCCCGCCGGCCCCACCGAATGGTTCCCCCGCCGCCGCCCCGGCCCGAACCTCGACGTCCGCATCGCCTTCTGCCGCGGCGAAGCCGCCGTCTGGCTCGACGGCGCCCGCGACCCAGCCCTCCACACCGACCGCATCTACGAGAGCTTCCTGCCCGGCAACTTCCGCGACCCCGGCTCCTTCCACGTCGTCGCCACCGGCGTCCGCATCTCCGGCCTCGCCATCCGCCCCGCCGATCCCGCCGAAATGCCGCCGCTGCCGCCCCGGACCGTCGCACTCGACGTCCTTGCCGCCGACCTCCCCGCCGCCGCGCTGGACGACCCCGCCTTCGATCCCCTCTACGGCGGGCGCGACCGCCCCGCCGGCTCCGGCCGCTTCCGGCCCGACTTCTTCGCCGGCTTCCGCGGCTCCCGCGCCGATGCCCTCCTCGACGCCGCCACGAACGCCCCCGGCGCCCGCGTCGCGCGCTTCCCCCGCCGCGAAACGCCCGACGGCGTCCCCGTCCGCCTCGGCCCCTCCCCAGTCCGCGCCGCCGCCGCGCCGGACGCCGAGTGGCTCGAACTTGTCCCCCGCATCGAAGGCCGCGGCGCCCGCATCGAACTGGACGCCACCCTCCGCCCCGGACGCCGCCCCGGCGACGCCCCCGAAACCGCCCGCCTCGGCTTCCGCAGCGGCCAGACCTACGTCCTCGTCCGTCCCCGCCACCTCCCCGGCGACCCCGATTCCGCCCCCTCCCGCGCCCTCCTCGTCTTCCTCACCGCCCTCGCGCGCGGCGGCGGCCCCGACCCCGAACCGCCGCCGCCGGTCCCGGCGGACCTCGCCGCGGGAGGGCCGCCGTCCCCGGCGATTCCGCCGCAGCAATCCCGGCTTGTCGACGCGGTCCTCTTCCTGACCTGGCTCGAAACCGGCCCGGGCGAGGACCCCGTCGCGGCCGTTCCGCACCTTCGCGACTATTCCGCCTTTTCCCCCGACCCCGCCACCCGCGCGTTCGTCGCGGCCGCGACCAATCTCCACGCCTCGGATGCCGCAGTGCGCGTCGGAATCGGTTCGGACGCATGGTGGAACGACACGTGGTGCCTGCCCGTCCTGCAAGGCGAAACCGTCGCCGCGCTTTGCAGCATCGACCTGTCGCCGCCGGACGCGGACGGCCTCAGCGACGTCCGCGTCGAAACGGCCTTCGCGGAGAAACGCGGGGAAATCGTCGACGGAGACCGCATTTCTGCCCGGTTCGAAACCCGTGCGCGACTCCGCTCCATCGATGACGAATCGCTCTTCCTCGGCCCGATCCCCGCCGGAAGCGTCTCGACCAACGCGAACGCCCGCGCGTGGCTCGTCGTCGCCTGGGACCACGCCGAGGAAGAACCCCACGCGGCCGCACACCCCGACTCCGTGATTGCCCCGCCGACCGTCTTGCCGTAGAATCCGCCCCGTTCCCGAATTCCCCGCCGCGCCACCGCGAATCCAGCCATGCTCGTCTTCCCGCTCGCGCTCCTCCTTCTCCTGCTTCTCGTTTTCGTGCTGTTCGTGCTGCCGATCGGGCTGCTCGTCTCGGGCATCCTGCGGGTTGCGGACGGGCGGCGCGGCGCGGGCCGCATCGCCATCGCGACGGTCTGGCTCCTGTTCACGGCGTTCGCGCTCGATTCGACGTTCGGACCGTGGCACGAGAAGATCCTCGACCGCGGCACCGCGCCCGACGGACGCGAATACGTTCTCGTCCAACGTTTCAGCACGCCCCCCGTCGAACCCTTTGCGATCGACCTCTACGTCCGCAGTCCCGGCATCGGCTGGGTCTTCCACTATGTCGAGCACGAGACCTTCCCCTGGCGGTTCGGCGGTCGCGTCGAATTCTCCAACGGAACCGCAAGCGTCTTCCGCGGAAGCAAGCTCTACAAGACGATCGACCTCAAGCCCCCGGAAACCACCGATCCCTACGACTCCCCGCGTGCTCCCGCCTCCCTCTCCGCCGAAGACCTCTTCAAGGAACTCACCCGATAACCCCTCCGCGCGGGCGCGACTTTGCCGCCGCCCGCCGCGGAGCGGCCTTCCCGAATTCCCCGCCGCATTCAGCATTCAGCATTCAGCATTCAGCATTGGGAAAAGCCCCCGCCGCGCGAAATTCTGACAAATTCTGACAAATTCTGACAAATGAGGCGGAGGGGTTGATTTCGCGCAGCGATTCTGCTAAAGGAGTCTCGTGCCCGCCCAACGCCGCC
>CAMNDA010000419.1 GCA_946534745.1 uncultured Verrucomicrobiota bacterium
TTTCATTTCTTGGCGAACCTCCTTTCCGCGGTGGGTGCTGGACTAATCACTACCGTTTTGGTTGTGAAAACGGCGCGGAGTCTAGCAAAGAAAAAACATAAAGTCAAGTGGGTATTTCAAGAAGATTTCTTCTCCTCATCGACTCGCTGAAATGAACGAATCAACATTATTTCGGTTGTCTTTTATTCTGCCGCTTCGGACCAGTCGACGACGATATGGCGGGCTCGTCCACCGCTAGTACCGGAGCCACGCCGGTTGCCGGACCGGTACGGCGGAAGGGTCACGACACGGGGTCGAACCGGTTGAGGCGGAGGGCGTTGGCGCAGACGCAGAAGCTGGAGAGGCTCATCGCGAGGGCGCCGAGGTCGGGGTGCATCTTCCAGCCGAGGAGCGGATAGAGGGCGCCCGCGGCGAGCGGGATCAGCAGGACGTTGTAGGCGAAGGCCCAGAAGAGGTTCTCGCGGACGTTGCGCAGCGTCGCGCGGCCGAGACGCAGCGCGGCGACGACGTCCGAGAGGCGCGAATGCACGAGCACGGCGTCGGCGGCGTCGATCGCGACGTCCGTCCCCGCGCCGATGGCGAGCCCCAGGTCCGCCGCGGCGAGCGCGGGGGCGTCGTTCACGCCGTCGCCCACCATCGCCACGCGGCCCTCCCGCGCGAGGTCCTCGACGGCGCGATGCTTGCCGTCCGGCAGCACGCCCGCGACGACCTCGTCGATGCCGACGCCCGCGGCCACGGCGCGCGCGGTGCGCTCGTTGTCGCCCGTGAGCATCACGACGCGGAGTCCCATCGCGCGAAGGTCGCGGACGGACGCGGCGGCGTCCGCCTTGGGCGCGTCGGCGACGGCGATGAGGCCGAGCGCCTTCCCGCCGCGCGCGAAGACGAGCGGCGTGGCGCCCTTCGCGGCGGCCTCCTCCGCCGCGGCGCGGAGCTCGGGCGGGAGCGCGATGCCGCGCGCCTCGGCCGCGGCGACGCTGCCGCCGAAGGCCGGCTCGCCGCCGACCGTCGCCTCCACGCCGCTGCCGGGCAGCGCGCGGAAGGACTCGACCGGACGGCGTTCGGCCGGCTCCGCCCCGGCCGCCGCGCGGACGACGGCTTTGGCGAGCGGGTGCTCGCTTCCGCGCTCGAGCGCGGCGGCGAAGGCGAGAAGGGCCGCTCCGTTTTCGCCGGCGGCGCGAACGGAGACGACCTCCGGCTCGCCGGCGGTGATCGTGCCGGTCTTGTCGAGGACGACGGTGCGGACGCGGCCCGCGGCCTCGAGCGCGGCCGCGGTCTTGAAGAGGATGCCGCGGCGCGCGCCGACGCCGCTGCCGACCATGATCGCGACGGGCGTCGCGAGGCCGAGCGCGCAGGGGCAGCTCACGACGAGGACCGCGATCGCGCGGGCGAGCGCGAAGCCCGGCGCGGCGCCGAGCGCGAGCCAGACGCCGAGCGCGAGGAGCGCGACGAGGAGGATCGCCGGAACGAACACGGCCGAGACGCGGTCCGCGAGCTGGGCGACGGGCGCCTTGGTCGCGGCGGCGTCCGAGACGAGGCGTGCGATCTGCGCGAGCGTCGTGTCCGCGCCGACGCGCGTCGCGCGGCAGCGCAGGAAGCCGGAGCGGTTCGCGGTCGCGGCGGAGACGGGCGCGCCCGGCGCCTTGTCGACCGGGACGCTCTCGCCCGTGAGCGCGGATTCGTCGACCGCGCCCCCGCCCTCCTCGACGACGCCGTCGACGGGGACGTTCTCGCCGGGGCGGACGAGGAAGACGTCGCCGACGCGCACCTGCGCGGCCGGGATCGTCTCCTCGCGGCCGTCGCGCACGACGGTCGCGGTCTTGGGCGCGAGCGCGAGCAGCGCGCGCAGCGCGCTCGTCGTGCGGCCCTTCGCGCGCGCCTCAAGCATCTTTCCGACGGTGATGAGCGTGACGATCATCGCCGCGCTCTCGAAGTAGTACTGGTCCATCCACCGCTCGGCGCCGGCGACGCCTTCGAGCAGCTGCGCGCGCGTCATCAGGAAGAGCACGGCCGTGCTCCACGCGAAGGCGGAGCCCGCGCCGAGCGCGACGAGCGTGTCCATGTTCGGCGCGCCGCGCAGCAGGCCCCGCAGGCCGGACGTGAAGAAGCGACCGTTGAGGACCAGCACCGCGCCGGCGAGGAGCAGCTGCGCGAGGCCCATCGCCACGTGGTTCGGCTCGGGCTGCGTGAACCAGCGCGGCAGCGGCCAGCCCAGCATCATGTGGCCCATCGTGCCGTACATCAGCACGGCCAGCAGCGCGAGCGACCACAGCAGCCGCCGGCGCAGCCCGCGCGCCTCGGTCTGGTCGTCGGGAGCCCCCGCCGGGGGGACGGGGGCGGCTCCCGGCCGTTGGTCCGAGGTCGCCGGCTCCGCCTCGCGCGCGGCGCGGTAGCCGGCCTTCTCGACCGCGGCGACGATCGCCTCGTCCGGCGCGTCGCCCTCGACGCGCATCGAGTTGGTGAGCAGGCTCACCGCGCACCCCGCCACGCCGGGCACGGCGGAGACCGCCCGCTCGACGCGCGCCGAGCACGCGGCGCACATCATTCCGGCGACGGAGAAGCGGCGGGCGCCGCCCTTGCTGGAATCCGACATTGTCCTGTTCATGATTTCCTCTGCTTTGCGGGAGCCTCAACCGCCCTGTCTTCTTCAGGTGTCGTCGCGGCGCGCTTTCGGTAGCGGCGGCCTGCAATCTCAGCCAAGTAGAAGATCGCGTGGGCGACGAGCACAAGACCACTTATGAAGACCAAGCTCATAAGGGCGAGAATGGCGGCTTCGGATCGGGAGAAAATGGGATTGGAAGGCATGACGACGAATTCTAGCACGCGGAGGGCGGGGAGTAAATCTCACGCAGAGTTTCATCTGGGTCCGGCCCAGTTGGCGAAGGCGGGGCGGGCGGCGTCGAGCGCGGCGGCGGGGACGAGAAAGGCGTCGGCGGTATCACGGACGCCGGGGATCGGCGCCGGGTTGCAGCCGCGCGCGGCGGCGCCGACCGCCTCCGGGCCGAAGGCGTTGCCGCAGTTCTGGCAGACGATGCGGCCGTCGTCCCGCTGCGCGAACCAGGCGCGCGGCGAGGGGTTGCACGCCTGGCAGGTGTTGAAGGCAATGCGCGCGCACCCGGCGCCGTCGCGCAGCGCGAGGAGCTGCACGGCGGGCAGCGCGGCATCGGCGGACGGCACGTTGACGTAGAGGGCCTTGCCCGTGACGCGCGAGAGCGGCACGGCTACGAAGCCGTCCCCTCCGGGCGCCAGGTCGAGATAGGGAGATTCCGGCACCGCCGGGGTCTCCGGCACCGCCGGGGCCTCCGGCGCCTCCGTCGTCTGCGGTCTTTCGCAGCAGTCGTAGGTGATGGCGTCCGGATCGGCCGACCAGGCGCGGAGTCCGCGCCGCGCCATCCCCAGCGCCAGGGCGATCAGGATCGCCGCCGCGATGCGTCCGAAGAGCGCGCGCCGCCGCGTGAAAAAGCCCGCCGCCGCGCCGACGGCAAAGAGCGCCGGAGCCGTTCCAAGGCCGAATGCCAGCATCGCCGCAGCCCCGTGCGCGGCACCGCCGCTTGCGAGCGCCCAGAGCTGCACCGACTGGAGCGGACCGCACGGCATGAATCCGTTGGCCGCGCCGACAAGCAGCGGACGCAGCGCCGCCGGCCCTTGGAATTTCCGAGCAGGGCGGCTGCGCCGGCGCGAAATCCGTGCGGCGAACGGCATCCATCCCAGCGAGCGCGCGGCGACGAGAAGCATGGCGAGCGCCGCGACAAGAAGCAACGTTCCGCGGGCCCGCGGCCCGACGTGGAACGCCGCGCCGACAGCCCCGGCCACTGCACCGATGGCCGTGTAGGTGGCGAGGCGTCCGACGTTGTAGAGCGCGGCGGCAATCCAGGGCCGTGCGCGGCCGTGCGCTGCGGAGATCGCCAGCGCGCCGCACATTCCCGCGCAGTGGAAGCCGGTCAGGAGCCCGACGGCGAACAGCGCGCCGAGCGACCCCGCGCCGTCGGGCGACGGCGCAAGCGAAAGCGGATCGAAGCCGAGCGCCGCGCGGAGTCCGTACCATGCCGCGACAAGCGCCGCCGCGAGCGCGACGGCGATGACGGCCCCGCGCCACGGGCGCGTCGGCGAAATCCATTCCGGCCGAGTCTCATAGCCTTCCGCGCGGACGGCGGCGACGATGCGCCCAGTGACGTCAGGTGGGGCATCGTTGGCGAGGACAAGTTCCGCCACGTGTCCGCGAAAGCGCACCGACGCAACGCCATCGACCGCGCCGATCGCACGTGTCAGTGCCTCCACGCAGTGCGCGCATTCAATGCCATTGATGCGGACGAACAAACGGGAGTAGGAAGTGCTGGGAGAGGTATCCATGGGCGGGTGGCGGCGGCGGTGGAGATGGCGTGTTTCATGCGGGGCGGGGCTAGAGCGCGGCGTAGTCGGTGAAGAAGAGGCGGAAATCGTCGGGCGACGGGACGTAGAGTCGGCCGTTGGAGGGCGCGGAGAAGGCGCGGACGCCGTCGCGGAAGGCGACGGGCGCGCAGAGCGGGAGGGGCGCCCAGCCGTCGCCCGAGCCAAGCGGGCGCGTGGAGAGCGCGGCGACGCCGTCCGCCTCGCGGAGGTGGAGCGTTCCTTCGGCGTTGGCGTGGGCGAGGAGCTGTTCGCCGTCGAAGACGAGCAGGTCGAGCTTGTTGCCGTCGGAGAGATCGCGGCAGAGCGCGGCGAATTCGGCGAAGCGCTCGTCGGCCGAGAGGGCGCGGCCGAGGGCGTCCTGGCGCGCGCCGACGCGGTCGAGCAGGAGCAGCAGGACGCGCTCGGAGTCGGTACGCCCCTCCTGCGCGGCGAAGAAGGGGCCGAGGGCGTCGCCGCGGAAGATCGTGCCGTTGTGGGCGAGCGTCCAGACGCGGCCGCGGCTGTCGCGCCCGACGAACGGGTGGCAGTTCACGCGGTCGGTGGCGCCGACGGTTGCCCTGCGGATGTGGGCGATCAGGGCGCGGGCCTCCACCGGCTCGGTGAGGCGCGCCATCAGGTAGGGGCTGCGCGAGGCCTGAACGGGCTCCTTCTCGAGGGAGGGGATGCCGTCGTGGAAGGTCGCGAGCCCCCAGCCGTCGGGATGCTCCGTGCTGTGCGAGTAGAACTCGCGCAGCCAGGCGTTGGCGCGCACGGGGCGCGGCGCCGAGAAACCGAAGAGCTCACACACGGGCGGCGCCTCCGGCCCCGGCGAGGACGCGCTCCGCGTAGCGCGCGCCGGGGCGTTCGAGTTTTTCGCGCTGGAACGCGAGCGCCTCGCGGACGGCGGGCGGGGCGCCGAGGGGGGCGCAGAAGGCGTCCAGATCGTCCAGCGCGCGCAGCGCCGCGTCGCGCACGGGCGCCGCGGAGCCGTCGGGCGCGAGGATCGTCGCGGTCCCCAGGTCGTAGCGCGCGGCGGCCTTCGCGTTGCGGACGGCGGCGATCTGCTCGCGCGCCGGGTGCGCCGCGCGCGGAAGGGCGGCGAGACGCAGCAGCCAGGCGTGCGCGAACGCGACGTCGCGCGCGTCCACGCCCGCCGGGGCGAACGGCACGATGTCGAACGTCCGCAGTTCGATGCGGTCCACGCCCCCGACGGCGAGCGAGTCGAGGCGGTTCGGCCCGCGCGGCTTCACGCGCACCGGGTAGTACAGCTCGGTCGGCGCGGCGATGAGTCCGGCCTCGACGTAGCGCGCGACGCTCCGCGCGTAGGACGGGGCGTCCGAGTAGTCGAAGACCGGGACGAAGTCGTTCCAGAAGCCCAGCTCGGAGCATCGCAGCGACGCGAACCCGCAGAAGAGCGGCGCGCCGCCGGCCGGGCCGCCGAGCCCGAAGAGCGAAGGGTCGGCCAAGGGGCTGGCGGCCATCAGCGCGACGAGGAGCCAGATTCGGTCGGCGGCCTTGGCGGCGAGTTCGCAGTAGAGCGCGTCTGCGTGGCGGCGCGGATCGCCGGCGCCGCCCGCGGCGGCGAAATCGGCGGCGAGCAGGTCGGGGCCGAAGGAGAGGTTCACGTGGACGCCGCAGAAGCACATCTTCCGGCGGCCGTAGCGCGCGGCGGCGTATTCGCGGTAGGCGGTCTTGCCCGCGCGCGGGCCGGTGAATCGCGCGGCCGGGATGTCCTCCTCGCGGCCGAGCGGCGGCGGGTTCGAGCCGAGCCAGAGCGTCTCCGGCTCCGGGAGGGCCGCGAGCGCCGCGCGCAGCCGCGCGTCGATCCGCTCCAGTTCCGCGACGGCCGCCGCGGCGCTCTCCGAGACGCCCGTGTTGATCTCCGTCTGGTTCTCGCAGAAGTCGCGCACGATGCGCGGGTCGTCCTGCGGGAACGGATGGGGCGTGAGCGACATCCGTCCGTCGCGCGTGACGCGCAGCGCCTCGCGCTCCAGCCCGAAGCGGGCGGACCAGAGCGCGGCTCGGACGGAATCGGATTCGAGATGCAGCATGGCGTGGCGGGGGGGGGCGGGCGGAAACGGTTCAGCCGAGCAGTGCGGCGGCGTTGTCGTGGTAGATGCGCCGCAGGGCTTCGGGCGGCAGGAAGGTCGCGCGCGTCTTTTCGATTTCCACGCTCGGCTCGTGGAAGGGCGAGTCGATCCCGAAGAGGACGCGGTCCGTGCCGACGGTTTCGTAGGCTTCGCGAATCTTGACGCTCATGGAGGTGCCGGAGGTCTCCAGATAGACGTTCGGATAGCGCCGCGCGGTCTTGAGCGCGGCATCGACATAGACGCCGTGCGCATGGCCCATGTGCAGCAGGACGATCGGGACGCGCGGATGGCGCTCGGCGAGCCAGCCGATCTGCCACGGCAGGGAATACGGCGGGTGGCCGCTGTGGACGAAGACCGGGACGCCCAGCTCTTCCGCAAGGTCGATCACGGGATCGACGAGAGTGTCGTCCGCCGGATAGGCGTCGAAGAGCGGGTGCAGCTTGATCCCGCGGAACCCGGCGGCGACATAGCGGCGGATGTCGTCGAGCGCGCCGCGGTCGGTCGGCGTGATCCACGCGATCGGAACGACGAGGTCCGGCGCCGCCTCGAAGGCCCGCAGGACGGCGTCGTTGTCGTGGGCGTTGGCCCCCGTGAGGAAGGTCTTTTCGATGTCGAACGCGGCCATCTGTTCCTTGAGGCGCGGCAGGTCGAAATCGAACCGCGCCCAGGAGCCGAACGCGCCGATGTGGGAATGTGCGTCGATGATTTTCATGGAACGGGGAAAAGACGAGTTCCGTTTTCAAACGGGCGGACGCGGAGCGTGGCGCCGAGGCTTTCCGCAAGGGCACGGCAGCGCGTCTGCTTGGCGAGGTCCGTGACGGGTTCGCCCACCACGGTAAGGACGACTTCGGGAACTGCCTGCGCCGCTTCGCGCGCGAAGCGCAGCAGCGCGGGAAATGCGGCGGGGCCGAATTTCGGGCGGCAGAGCGCGAGGTATTCGTCCGGATCGTCGGTGTTGAGGCTGATCGAAATGCAATCGACTTTGCCGACGAAAAGCGCGGCGGTTGGACGGCCGTTCACGAGGTCGGAAAGGCCGTTGGTGTTCACGCGGACGCGGAGGGAGGGGTCGCGGGCCTTGAGGCTTCCGGCGACCTCGAGCAGGACGTCCAGCCGCTCGGTCGGCTCTCCGTAGCCGCAGAAGACGACCTCGCGGAACCGCGTCCAGTCCTGCGCGCCGAGCGCTTCCTGCACCTCGCCGGCCGACGGCTCGCGCTCGAGCCAGAGCGACGGCGAGCCGTATACGCCCGGCGCCTTCGTGCGCAGGCAGAAGGTGCACGCGCATGGGCACCGGTTCGTCAGGTTCACGTAGACCGCGTCTTTGATCTGGTAAACGATCGTCTGCATGGTCTGACTACGCAATGGCGCGCATGCCGTCGATGCAGACGGCGACGACATCGGCGAGGTCCATCCCGAGGAGTTCCAAGCCGCGGAGGATGACTTCGCGCGAGCACTTGGCGGCGAACTTCCTGTCCTTGAACTTCTTCAGGACGCTGCGCGGTTCGAGGTCGGAAAGGCCCGTCGGGCGCATGAGTGAGGTGGCCCAGACGATGCCGGAGAGCTCGTCGGCGGTGAAGAGGCTCTTCTCGAGGTCAGTCTCGGGCTTGATGTCGTTGCAAATGGACCAGCCGTGGCTCATGATGGCGCGGACGTCCGCCGCGTCGACGCCCTCGGCAAGGAGTTCTGCCTCGGTGTGCTTGAGATGCTCTTCGGGGAAGAGCTCGTAGTCGTAGTCGTGGAGGTAGCCGACGGCGCCCCAGTGCTCGACCTCCTCCGGCGGCTGGCCGAAGTGGCGCGCAAAGGCCTCCATGCATCCGCGCACATTGCGGGCGTGCAGCAGCAGATGCGGGTCGTGCGTTGTTGTCGCGAGCAGGCGCTCGGCTTGGGCGAGGGAAAGGGGCATGGTTTTTCTTTTCGGTGGTCGGTGGAGG
Source organism: uncultured Verrucomicrobiota bacterium (assembly GCA_946534745.1). Taxonomy (GTDB): domain Bacteria; phylum Verrucomicrobiota; class Kiritimatiellia; order RFP12; family UBA3636; genus UBA3636. The sequence continues at coordinate 8,384 of CAMNDA010000419.1, forward strand.
CGCCGCGCCGGCCGCGGCGGCGG
>CAMNDA010000420.1 GCA_946534745.1 uncultured Verrucomicrobiota bacterium
CTTCGGGTCCTTGATGGTCATCTCGCGGTCGGCCGGCTTCATCATCGTGGCCTTCTCGACCGGGTAGAGCTGGAAGGCGCAGGCGACGAGCTTGCCGTCGGCGCGCTTGAGCAGGTGCGCCATGTGGTTCGGGCCGAAGTTGGCGTAGCCGAGGTACTCCATGTCGGCCGGGAGGAACGTGCGCAGCGCGGCAAAGGCGGGCGCGACGGGCTTCGGGTCGCGGAAGCGGTCGAAGATGCCGCAGCCGTCGAAGAAGTTCATCGGGGTGGGCGTGTCGCTGTCGTAGTACCAGTACCAGAAGAGCTTGTCGATGCCGTTGCCGAGGGCGAGCACCCACTCGCGCTGCATGTAGGCGGCCTGCTCCCATTCGGAGACGATCTGGCCGGCGCGGGTGTCCCAGCCCCATTCGGTGATCCAGCGCTGGCGCTTCACGCCGTCGAGCTCGGAGTTGATCTTCCACTGGCGCCAGAGGTCGCGCTGGTACATCTTCACCTCGTCGGCGACGATGTCGGCGGTGTTGAAGTTGTTGCGCGAGACCTCGGGGCCGACCATGCCGGCGTAGCGGTGGCCGTTGAGAACGTCCAGGTCCTTGAAGTTGCCGTTCTCGACCTGCTTCTTCGCGCCGAAGATGTGGATGCCGCCGCAGCCCTCCTCGACGGACCAGGCGTCCGGGCGGCACGCCTTGATGATCTCGGCGAAGACGCGGTGATAGGCGCCGTATTCCTCGCTCATCGGGTCGCCGCGCTCGTTGTCGAGCTCGAAGGCGATGATGTCGGGGAAGGTCGAGACGATGAGCGCCATGTCGCGGCGCCACTTGTTGTCCGGCTCCTTGGGCGCGTCGGACTCCCACTTGCCGCCGAGCATCATGCAGGGCAGGGTGCGCATGCCGACGTCCTGGGCGGCCTTGAGGATCTTCGGATACCAGGGCCAGCCGGCGTACTTGCCGTCGCCGCGGGCGCGCTTCATCCACTCGAAGTTCCACGCGTAGTCGCGCAGCCAGACGAAGCCGAGCTTGGCGAACTTGTCGTAGCCGACGTAGGTGCCGCCGTGGACGTTGATGCCGTAGGCGGAGTCGTCCTTCTGCTTCTCGGTGAGGGCCGGCGGGTGGAGGATCACCGCGTAGCGGGTCTCCTTCGAGAACTCCTTCGGGAAGCCGGTCGCCTTGAGGCGCAGCGTGTAGGAGCCGGGTTCCGTGAAGGGCAGCTTCACGCGGACGGACGCGCTGTCGAGCACCTTCATGTCGGGGATGAGGAGCGGGCGCTTCTCGCCGGTCGCGCTCTCGACCTCGACCGTGGTGCGGACGGTGCGCTCCTCGCCGAGCCAGCTGCCGGCGGAGAGGACCACGACCGGCTCCTCCTCCTGGTAGTAGAAGCAGTTCGCGACGGTCGGGAACGTGACGCCGATCTCGTAGGGGCGCTCGTCGACGGGGATGCCGCCCATGTCCGTGTGGACGCGGAGGTCGTAGATGTCGAGGATGCGCTCGACGGCCTCGGGGTTGTTGCGGTCGCCCCAGTTGTTCTGCGCGATGCAGTCGAGCTTGATCGGGAACTTGATCGGCACCTTGACCTGCTTGCCGGTCTCGGGGTCCTTGCCGTTCACCGTCTCGGGGATGACGAACTCGAACTTCTCCCATTTCGTGCTGTTGGCGGGAATGCCGTAGCCGAACTTGTTGGTGTTGGCGTCGATGAAGTCCATCCCCATGCCCCAGGACTTGTCGTTGCCCTTGCGCGCCCAGCCGGTGATCTTGACGACCTTGCCGGGGAGCGTGCGCGACTTCGGGTTCGCGCTCCATCCGCCAAACGAGTAGGCGCCGTAGCGGCAGATGAGGCGGAGGGCCTTGTGGTCCCTGGGCGCCTCGGGGTCGTCGGGGCGCTCGTCGAGCACCTGGAACTCGCCGGGCGTCGTGGGCCAGCCGCCCTCTTCCCAGAGGTTGGCCTCGGGGTCGCCGATGTCGCGCGAGGCGAGCACGGCGCGCGCGCCGGAGTCGGCCTCGTCGGCCGCGGGCGCGTCGTCCGCGAAACAGGGCGTGGCGCACGCGAGCGCGGCCGCGCCGAGGAACGGAAGGAACGTTCTCTTCATGTGGTTGGTGTGGGGTTGGTTTTGGGAAAGTGTAGGACCGGGCGCGGATGCGCGTGGTTGCAACAGATTGTAGCACGAACCGTGCCGCGGTTCAACCATTGCGAAATCCTAGGAAATCCGCGTCCCGCCGCGTGGCGGGGTGCATACTCCGCCACGCACCCCGCCGCGCGGGGCGCGTACCGGACGCCACAGGCGCCGCTCAACCGCGCAGCGCGGCGAGGCACTCCGCCGCGACGCGCTCGGCGGGAATCGACGCGAGCGCCGCGACGGCCTCCGGGTCGTCTCGCGCGATGGCGCGCGAGGCGCGCGCGCCCTCGGGCCGCACGATGCGCGCGCCCGGTCCGATCGGCCCGGTCTTCCCGGGGTCCGTAAGCCCGAACACCGCCACGACCGGCACGCCCGCCGCGCTCGCCAGGTGCATCCCGCCGCTGTCGTTGCACAGCACGCAGTCGCACGTCGCGAGCAGCGACGCGAACTCCGGCAGGCTCGTGCGCCCGGCGACGTCCGAGGCCGCCGGCCCGATCGCGCCCGCGACCTCCGCGCACAGCGCCGCCTCGCCCCTCCCGCCGCACACGGCGAAGCGCGCGCCCGGGACGGCCCCCGCCACGAAGCGCGCGGCCTCGGCGAAGAAGGGCCAGCGCTTGGACGGACCGCGCGCCGCGCCGGGGACGACGCCGACGAGCGGCCCCTCCCCCGCCCCGATCCCGAGCCGGCCGAGAAGCTCCGCTCCGGCGCGCGGCGGACGGAACCCCGTGTCCGCGAGGTCTCCCTCCGCGTCGCCGCACAGGATGTAGAGGTCCTCGCGCGACTGGTGCGCGGCGCGCACCTCCGGCGGGAAGCGGACGCGGTCGTTCACGAGCGCCCAGCGCGCGTGCGTCGCGGTGCCGCGCCGGCGCGGGATGCGCGCGAGCCACGGCACGAGCGCCGAGCGGAACGAGTTCGGGAGGATGAGCGCCTCGTCGAACCCGCGGCCGCGCAGCGCGAGGCCGGTCGCGAACGTGGCGCGCGTGCCGCGCGGCAGCTCGATCACCTCGTCGACGCCCGCGACCCAGCTCCACAGCGGCGCGACGCCGGGCTTGGCGAG
>CAMNDA010000421.1 GCA_946534745.1 uncultured Verrucomicrobiota bacterium
GCTCGCGGCGGAGGACCTCGATCCCGCGACGGAGCACTGGCTCCGCGTCCGCTTCACGAACGACCGCGGGTTCGTCTTCTACGCCACCGACACCGTGGCGCGCGCGACGACAGCCGACCCGATCGACCGGGCGATCGTCTTCGTCCCGGGCCTCGTCCAGGCGAAGCTTCCCGGTTACGAGAACTGGACGACGGACGTGAAGACGCACGCCACCGCGGCCTGCGCGCCCGGCGCGATCATGGCGTCGGTATCGGGGAGCGCGTTCAACCCCTACAACGGGACGACCAACTACTGGGGCCGCGAGGAGACCTGGGGCTATGTCGGGCAGATGTGGCTGGAGGGTGGAACGACCTACTGGTTCGCGAAGAACTTCGACGACAACGCCTACGCGAAGGTCGACGGAAACGTCGTTTTCGCGAACGGGTCGGTCGGATCGGTTGCGGTGCCCGGAACGGGCTGGTACGACGTGGACTTCCGGGCCAGCAACAACGGCGGAACCGCGGGCCCCGGAAGCGGAACGGTCGGCCTCGGATGGAACGCGGACGGGCACTCGACGTCCGATTCGTTCAAGGAGGCCGGCCTGTGGTCCAAGATTCTCGATCCGGGCGACGGCTCGCTGCTGCGCGTCGTCTACTCGGAGACGCCGTTCATGGCGATCGATTCCGTCGCCGTCGAGGACGGCACCCTCTCCGTTACGGCGTCCTTCGCGGGCATTCCGACCGGCTCGGCCTCCTTCGAGGCGTTCTACGGCATCGAGGACTGCGGCATCGTCGAGGGGAAGTGGACGGGACACTGCGTCGTGACGACGCCCTTGCCCGGCGACACCGCGTCCGCGACCTACGCGGTCCCCGGCGCGGGCGGCGCCGCGTTCGTGATCTTCCGGCTGTCCGGGACGGACGCCGCCGGCACGCCCTGGCGCCAGTGGAGCCGGGTCTACGACGTCGCGCCGGGGCGCCCCTCCTTCCGCCTCGAGGGCGGGCTCGTCGCTTTCACGAACCTCGGCTGGACCGCGTTCTGCACCGGCATCGGCGACGGCGCGGCGACCGTCGCCGCCGAGCTCCAGCTCTCGACCGAGCCGGACTTCTCCGTCACCAACCAGACCGTCGCCTTCCCCTACGACGGCGTCGGCGCGGCGGACCTCGCGTTCGCGGGCCTCGAGACCAACAGGGTCTACTACGCCCGCGTCGCCGGCGTGAACGACCGCGGCGAGTGGGGCTACTCGGGCACGCTCGAGCGCCGGACGCTCCTGCCCGGGCCGCCCGTGACGACGCTCGTGCCCGTGCGCGTCGGGTTCTCGTCCGTGGACTGGCAGGCCACGGTGAACGCGTTCGGGTTCGGCGGCGAATCGGCGCGCTTCTGGATCGACGTGTCGGAGTCCGGCGACTTCGAGGACGCGGTTTCCTTCGGCGATTTCCTCGCGACGGAGGAGCCGTTCGCGACGTTCGCCGAAACGCCCGGACTGAAGTCCGGCACGACCTACGCGGCCCGCAGCCACGCACGCAATGTCTGGGGCGTCGAGGCCGTCTCCCCCCCCTGCGAGTTCACGACGCGCGCCGAGCCGTTCGTGATGACGGACGTGGGCTCGATCGCCGGGGCGGCCGGAGCCACCACCCTCACGATCGAGTGCGTCCAGCTCGAGCCCGGGACGGTCTACTTCGTCACGTTCAGCGTCGACGGCTCGTCCATCCGGTCCGTCGGCAACCGGACGGACGTCGGGACCTATTCGGCCGTGCACTACGGCGAGGCCGGATCGACGCACACGGCCGTCGTCTCCGTCGAGGGCCGCCTCGACGGCAAGGTCTACCGGCGCACGTACCAGAAGACGTTCGTCGTCGGCGAGAACGCCTACGCGATCGGTTCGCTCCGGGACCTGCGCTCAGTCCCGATGCATGTCGGGGACAAGCTCGTTCTTCCCGCTCTTTCGACGGGTCGCGACTACTACGCGCTCCTGGGCGTGCGGCCGTTCGAGCTTCTCGAGGACGGCCGGACGATCCGGGCCCTCGAGCCCGGCTTCGTCGCCGTCGCCGCGTTCGAGTACGATCCCCTGCTGGACGAGGTCGTCTGCAGCAAAACGCTGGGTCTCGCGGTCTGCCTGCCGGAGCCCGTCGGAAACGGCCGCGTCTTCCTCGCCGAGAAGAACGCCGGGGGCTGGAACTGGTCGAATCCGCGGAACTGGAAGAATCTGACCGACCCCGCCGACGCGGCCTCGTGGCCGAGCCGGCCGGACGATGTCGCCATCGCGCCGGTGGCCAACGGAAAGACGCTTTCCGTCGACGCTGACGTCACGGTCGGGCAGCTCTACTTCGGCTTCGACGAGTCGGCCCTGCCCGGCGGATCCTCGCAGAACGGAATCCGCCTGGCCGGCGCCAACGCCGCCGTCCTGACGTTCGAGTCGACGGGCAAGGGCGTTCCCGCCCTGCTGCGCCTCTGCAATCTCGGGAACCGGGACGTCCGGGACTCCACGGCCCATGTCTTCGTCGGCAACGGAAGCTCTTCGGCGAACAGCCTTTCGCTCCGGCTCGGAAGCGACATGGAGTGGGACTGCGGCGCGTATCCGGACTACACGGATCTCGCGATTCGGAACCGGTATGGCCGCTACCGCTGCGGCCTCGACCACGGCCGCTCCTGGGATATCCCGAAGGGAAGGACCCTCGTTATCGACAACGTGACCGGCCTCAAGGTCGACGGCGATTCGCAGGGGTCCAATGCCAACTTCTGGATGGGCGCGAACTTCCCCTTCACGGGCCGGGGAACGGTCTTCTACGAGGGCCCCGGCTCCGGATGCATCTCCAACCCGTTCCAGCCGTTCGACGGCACGATCGTCGTCCGCAACAAGCAGGAGTACGACAACTTCCCGCACAGCGACCGCGGCGGTTCGTTCTGGATGCCCAACACGACGAAGCCGAACGGCGTCGCGAAGAACGCGACGCTCGTCGTCGAGGGCCACGCCGGATTTAGCGGCGGGCTCTCCCACGCCAAGTCCTTCGGCGTCGTGTCCTGGGGAAGCCAGCACTTCTACGGAGCCATCGGCGTTTCCTCCAACGCCTTCCCCCAGAAGGCGGTCGTGATGGACGGCGGCTTCCTCTACCTCCAGCGCAACACGGATTCGAGCTGGGTCGCGAACGGGGTCTACACGGCCCCGAACGGATCGGACAGACTCGTCGTGAGCAACGGCCTCTCCGCCATCCACGTGGACGCGATCAACGACAATCCGGCCTACGCGACGAACGCGATCGCGTTCAAGGCCCTCGAGCACGCCGGCGACGGAGTCCTCCACGTCCGGACGGACCGCACGTCCGGGTCGTACAACAAGTCGCTCGCGCGCGACTACGTCGTCGTGAAGGGCTTCCGGGACCTCGCCTTCGGCGGGAGCGGGATGGCGTCCTACTCCATCTCCGACGCCGAGGCGGCCAACGTCGTCCCCGCCGACGCGCCGATCGTCCCCTGGATCGTCGCCTGCGTCCAGAACTGGCACCAGCTGCGGTTCCCGTCCGCGGCGGCCGACGGCACGCTCGTCGCGCCGGGCCATCCCGCCCTGAAGGCCCTCGACTCGGTCGCGAACCCGCTGGAGAACGTCCGCGCGACGCAGATCTCGCTCACGCACGACGTCACGGTGAACTCGCTCGTCCTCGATTCGACCTCGACCTCGAACACGCTCGGCTCCGGCCGGACGCTGACGATCGCCTCGGGCGGCCTGGTCCTCGGCCAGGGCCCCGCGCTCGTCGACACGGAAGCCGCCTGCAAGGCCGGGACGCGCGGCACGCTCCTCTTCCCGGAGAAGGCCTACGTGTGGACGACGCGAACGGCGTCCGACCCGAACGCGATCTGGTCGCGGATCGTCGCGCCGAAGGGATTCGTCGCGTCGTATCCCGGCAAGCTGCTGCTCGGCGGCGACCAGACCGGCATCGACGGCCGGATCTCGGTCAACGGCACGGAGCTGCACCTGGGGACGGCCGCCGTCGCGACGAGGATCGACGTCCCGGTCCACCTCTTCGGCGGAAACTCGTCGGTCGTGATCGACCGCGCCGGCTCCTTCTGCCGCCGCGAGCTGCACTTCCACGACCACGGGACGCTCGGCTCCAAGTTCGTCGCGCAGCCCGGCACGGTCGAGAGGGTAGGCCGGACCTACGTGGACGGAGTGAACCTCCGGAAGGGCCTCTACGGCTCGTCGGAGTCCGGCGCGGACATCGTCGACGACAATCACTTCGCCGGCACGGGCCTCGTCCGCGTCTGCACCGACGAGACCGACAAGACCTCGATTCTGATCCTGCGGTAGGGCGCGCTGCGGTTCGGCGAGGACGCCTCGCCCCACCCGGAACGGGGCGGCGCCGG
>CAMNDA010000422.1 GCA_946534745.1 uncultured Verrucomicrobiota bacterium
GCCGTCGCCGCCGCGACCGCCGACGAGGAAGCCGAACTCGTCGCGACCGCCGTCGGCGCCTGCGCCGCCCATGCCGCCGCCGCCGCCGCCGGGCAGGCAGATGCCTTCGTTGATGGTCGAGAAGGTCCAGGTACCGGCGCCGCCGGCGTGGCCGCCGGGGGCCGTCGGCCGGCCGCCGTAGCCGTTGTTTCCGCCCCCGCCGCCGCCGCCGTTCGCGCCGTCGCAGCCCTCGTAGCGCCAGTCCCGGTAGGTGACGAAGTCGCTGCCGCCGCCGCCGCCGCCGCCGAGGGCGGAGACGGAGGATGCGAAGACCGTCGTCCCGCCGTTGTTGCCGCGAATGCCGGTGCCGTCGCGGTTCGCGCAGGCCACGGACGCGCCGCCCGCGCCGACGACGACCGCGTAGGAGCCGGGCTGGAGGAAGAGGTTCGTCTCGACGACCTGGCCGCCGCCGCCGCCGCCGCCGCCGCGCCGGCCGTGGTCGGGGTCGGAGCCCCACGAGTCGGGAGCGCCGCCGGAGCCGCCGCCGCCCACGAGGAGGATGCGCGCCCAGCCGGGCCGCGTAACGGAGAGGACGCCGTCGGAGCCGAAGGTCCAGACCGTCTCCGGACCGAGCGCCGCCGTCGTGGCGCCGGCCGAGACGGTCGCCGCGCCGAAGTCGCGGAGCGAGTCGAACGCGAAGGTCTCGGAGCAGGAGAGATACGGGTCGGAGGGATCGACGCCCGTCACGGTGAGCAGGTACGAGCCGCCGTCCGCGAGGCCGGTCGCGGAGATCCCGAAGAGCGTGCCGGCGGAGACGGCGCCCGGGCCGGAGAGCGCGACCGCGGCCGATGCGTCGGACGGGTCGTCGGTGCGCGCGATCGAGACGGAGAAGGACGCGGAGGCCGCGCCGTCGCCGGGGATGCCGTAGAAGCGGAAGAGCGCGGCGCCGGAGACGAGGTTGGTGAACGCGAGGTCGAGGATCCGCGGCGCGGCGGACGCGGCCCGGCCCACGATGTGCGCGCCCCAGCCGGTGAACGCTCCGGTGACCGGGTCGGTCGTCTCGTACCAGTAGTCGGTGTCCGCGTGCGGAAGGTTGGTCGGGGAGAGGACGATCCAGTCCTCCTTGCCGGCCGGCCAGCGGACGAGCGGCACGTCGTGGACGCCGGGCGCGGTGGCGACGGGGCTGTTCGTCGGGACGCGCAGGAGGATCCGGTGGTCCTTGTCGCCCGTGACGCCGAGCGGGTACGTGCAGCCCTCGCGCGAGCGCAGGGGAGCCTCGGCGAAGCCGCCGGCCGGGATCTCGAAGTCGATGAACTGGTCCGGCGCGGCCTTCGGGTCGTTGCCCGTGGGGGCGCTGACGCGGTTGTTCGCCTGCAGCAGCGGATGCGCGCCGCGGAAGACGAGGCGCCCGCCGTCGCGGAGCGCGAGCTCGACGCGGGCGTTGTCCCGGCCGCTTTCCTGGGCCATCGTGACCTGCGAGTCGTCGATGACGTACTCGTTCGGACCGGACATGCCGAGGCAGCCGCGCAGGTGGAGCCGCGAGCCGCCCTCGATCCGGAAGCCGCCGCCCGCGCGGCCGTTCGCCCAGTCGCCGAGGGCCCAGTGGCCGGTGTGCCAGCCCAGATCGACGTCGCATCCGTCGACGAACGCGACCGAGGCGTTCGCGCCCCGGATCTCGATGCCGCCGCCGTCCGTCTCCTGCGGGCGCCACTGGCCCTTCACGCCGGAGAGGGTCAGCGAGCCGCCCTCCTGGACGAAGATGCGCTTCTCGCGGGACGGGTGGTTCACGCTGTACGGCCCGAACGGCGAGGACTCCGGCGTCGCGCGGAACGTGACGTGCGCGTTCGCGGGGACCTCGAAGCCGCAGGGGCGGAAGGCCGTCCCCGGCACGGACGGGATCGCGACCTCGCTCTCGCCCTCCGGGAACGTGAAGAACGAACCCGCGACCGGGTAGCCGGCCTGGTCGTGGCCCTCCATCGTGCCGTCGGGCTCCCACATCGCCGGGTCGTTCCAGACGCCCGCGCCGCCCTTCCACGCGTAGGTCTGGAAGTCGCCCGCATAGAAGTGGCCGCGCCACGCGGCCTGGTTGCTGTCGCCGTTGGCGGTCGGCCGGCGCGTCGAGACCCAGGAGACGCGACCGTTGGAGTTGGAGACGATCCAGTTGAAGCCGATCTCCTGCCCCCAGTCGAACGTGTGCGTGATCGAGAAGGCCCCGGTGTCGTCGAGTGCGACCCGCATCCCGGAGTTCGTCGTGTTCCAGAAGAAACTCAGATAGTTGTTCGGCCAGGTCGCCAGCGGCCCCTCGAAGATCTGGAGCAGGGCCCAGTTGTCGCCCGCGCCGAGCGTCTTGAGCGAGCCCCGCATCGTCGCGGTGCGCTGGTCGACCGACCAGGAGATGCCGTCGGTCGTGTCGAGCAGCTCCGCCGCGGCGGGCATGAGGACGCAGTTCGACGCGTCCGAGGCGACGCGCGCGCCGGAGGCGTCGGTCACGACGACCTGCCAGTAGTACGTGAGGCCGGGCGTGAGGTCCCGCGCGCGCAGCGTGCCGGAGCCGGGGCCGGAGCGCGTCGCGGACGCGACGGCGGCGAGATTGCCGGGGCCGTTGCCGACGAGGAGCGTCGCGCGGTAGGGCGCGGTCCCGCCGGAGACGGCGTAGCCGACCTCCAGCACGTCGCCGCTCGACCAGTCCGTCGCGGCGGCGGAGAACGCCAGCAGCGACGTGCCGGCGTAGGTGACGGGCTCGCTCCACGCGACGCGGCCGTCCGGATGAACGAGCGCGATCGCCGCGACGAGGGCGTCGCTACCCCAGTTCGGGACCCGGGCCTCGCCGAGGGCGGTCGCCGCGTCCGCGGCGGCCACCTCGCCGAGGTCGGCGCTGTGGGCCCAGTCGGCC
>CAMNDA010000423.1 GCA_946534745.1 uncultured Verrucomicrobiota bacterium
CGCGCGGCCTGCCTCGCGATCGCCACGGACAGCACGGCGATGTCGGCCGGGGTGACGCCGGGAACGCGCGCCGCCTGGCCGAGGTTGCGCGGACGGACGCGGGAGAGCTTCTCCCGCGATTCGAACCGCAGGGCGCCGAGTCCGTGGTAGTCGAAGCCGTCGGGAATCCGCATCCCTTCCTGCCGCCGGAGCTGCGCCGCGCGGCGCTCCTCCATCTCGATGTAGCCCCGGTAGAGGATGCTCAGTTCGATCTCCCGGACGATGTCCGGCGGAAGGTCGGCGCGCGCGCCGGGCAGCCGAAGGTAACCGCCTCCGGCCTGGCACAGCCGGGCGGAAAGAGTGACGCCGCCTTCTCGTTCCGTATTAAGTCGTTGAATTTCCAACATGATAATGTCAATATCGGCCGCGGTTCGGCCAAGAAAGGCCGGGTCGGCGAGCCCGATTGACCGGGAGCGGTCGAGCAGACGGAACCGTGCGGCGTCCTGTCGTAGCAGGAGCCGATGCTCGGCGCGCGAGGTGAACATCCGGTAGGGCTCGTCGGTACCCTTGGTGACGAGGTCGTCGACGAGGACGCCCAGATACGCCTCGTCGCGCCCGAAGACGACGGGTTCCTCGTCCCGGAGCGACCGCGCGGCGTTCACGCCGGCGAGGAGCCCCTGCGCGGCCGCCTCCTCGTAGCCCGTCGTGCCGTTCACCTGCCCGGCCAGGTAGAGCCCGTGCAGCCTCTTGCTCTCGAGCGAGAAGTCCAGGTCCCGCGGGTCGTAGAAGTCGTATTCGATCGCGTAGGCGTAGGCGGAGAAGCGGGCGCGCTCGAGCCCCGGGATGCTGTGGACCATCTCCTCCTGGACGTTGCGCGGCAGGCTCGAGGAAAGGCCGTTCGGATAGACGAGATTGCGGGTCGGGTCGGCCGACTCGGGCTCGAGGAACACGTGGTGCGTGGTGCGGTCCGCGAATTTCACCACCTTGTCCTCGAACGACGGGCAATATCGCGGCCCCGTCCCGACGATGTCCCCGCCGTAGAGCGCGGAATCGGGAAGATGCTCGCGTACGATGCGGCACGTCTCCTCCGTCGTGTGCGTGACGAAGCAGGGCAGCTCCCCGCGCGGGAAGGCGGGGTGTTCCACGTGGAACAAACGATCATCTTGCCCCCCTCCGAGAGGGGCGGTGGCGGGCCCGACCCCGCCGTGCGCGGCCGCCCACGAAAAGAACGGCACGGGATCTCTCTCGCCGTCCTGTCTCGTGCAGCGGTCGTAGTCGACGGACTCCGGGACGAGCCGTGGCGGGGTGCCGGTCTTGAGACGTTCCACGTGGAACATCATTCCGCGGAGCTGGTCGGCGAGCGGGTTGGAAGGCGGCTGGCCGTTGCCCCCGCCGGGCGTCCTCTCGTGCCCGATGTGGATCGTGCCGCGGAGGAACGTCCCGGCCGTGAGGATGACGCGCCGGGCGGACACTTCACCGGACCGCGCCAGCGCGGCGCCCGCGACGCGGTCGCCGCGGAGGAGGAGCGCGAGGACCTCGTCCTCGAGGACCGTCAGGCCTGGCGTCCGCTCCAGGACGGCCCGCATCCGGTCGGAGTAGACGTATTTGTCGCACTGGGCGCGATTGGCGCGGACGGCGGGGCCGCGTCGTGTGTTGAGAACGCGGAACTGGAGCCCGGCGAAGTCGGCGTTGCGGGCCATTTCGCCGCCGAGGGCGTCGATCTCGAAGACGAGGTGGGACTTGGCGATTCCGCCGATCGAGGGATTGCACGGCATTCCCGCGATCTTGTCGAGCCGAAGCGTCGCAAGGAGCGTCCGCGCGCCGAGCCGCGCGGCGGCGCGCGCCGCTTCGCACCCGGCGTGCCCACCGCCCACGACGAGGACGTCGAAGTCTGGAGAAAACGCGTTCACAAGAGGTTTACCATTGCTCGTTCGCGCGGCGGACGGCGGGGCGCGAGGGAAGCGCGGCGAGGAGTTCGGAGACGGTGCCGGGGAGGCCCGGGAGGCGCAGGGTTGGGCGGATTTCGGCGAGAGGGGCGCAGACGAAGCGGCGCGAGGCGATCTGCGGGTGCGGCAGGTGCAGGTGGGGTTCGTCGCGGACGGCGTCGCCGCAGTAGAGCAGGTCGACGTCGATGGTGCGCGGGTGGTGGTAGCCGGTGCGGACGCGGCCGAGCTCGTCCTCGACGGCGTGGCAGCGGGCGCTCCAGGCCTCGAGCGGGAGCGAGACCTCGAACGCGGCGACTGCGTTGAGGTAGTCCTGGCCGGCGAACTCGGGCGGGACGTCGACGGGCTCCGTCTCGTAGACGGCCGAACGCGCCAGGAGGCGCACGCCGGGCGTCGCGGCGAGGAGGCGCACGGCGCGGCGGAGGTTCTCCGCGCGGTCGCCGAGGTTGCTGCCGAGCGAGACGCCGGCCTCGAACGTGGCGTTCATCCCTACGACGCGCCCCGGACGCCGGCCGCCGAATGGAGACCAAGAAACGCGCAGCGGTCGAGCAGCGTTTCGGCATGGCGCCGGACGCGCGGCGGCAAACACCCCGCCACGCGGCGGAGGAACCGGTCGTCGCCGAGCGCGCCGCCGTGCAGGAACCCCGCCACGCGGCTCCGCAGCAGCGCCCGCAGCGAACCGGCGCGGACGGGACGGCCCCGGTCGTCCGTCTCGATGACATCATCGGACGGGGAGGCGACGGCAAGGGGTTCGGCTGTTATGGGGAGAGCCCCGCTCCGGCGGGGCGAGCCCTCCGGGCGAGCCGCGATTTCCGGAACGCTTCCGGCGATCGTCCGGGCACAGGCCTCCCGGCACTCCTCCCAGGTGAACGACGCGGCGCCGTAGGCTCGCGAAACCAAGCCCGCGAGCCCCTCCCGCGCCCGCTCGTCGCCCCCGCAGCCGGCGCCGTAGCCCGTCCAGCGGGACTCCTCCGGACGCTCGACCATCGCGGCGCGGACGGGATTGAGGTGGACGTATCCCGCCACGGTCATCAGCGCGCGGAAGGAGCCCTCGAGAAGGATGCTCTTGAAGCGGCCTTCCCAGATCGTGCCGGTGTTCTCGTGGCGCCTGTTGTAGTCCTGCGTATAGGCCTCCTTGAACGTCTTACAGAACTGGGAGAGATCGTACATCCGGGCGCGCATCCGGGCCTTCTCGTCCTCGACCCGCCAAACCTGCTTCTTCTGCGTCCATTTCTCCCATTTTTCACGGATTGCGGCATATTTGCCGGGCCCGTACCAGGCGAGCATCCTCCGCTCCAGCTCCTTGTTCGAAACCTCCTTCTTTCGAGGTATGCGAACCAGCAGATGGAAGTGGTTGCTCATGACCGCGAACGTATAGAGCTCCACCCCCGAGAACGCCGCCGCCCCGCGGATCATCCCCAGCAGGATCGCCTTCTCCGTCTCGTCGATGAGAAACCGCTTTCCCCCGATCCGGCTTACCACGTGGTAGAACCCTTCTCCATCCACCTTGACCCTTGGCCGCCTCATTCCGCGCTCCTGTTCTTGAATTTGTCGTTTTCGCTTCGCACGAGCCTCAATCTACTATATTCGCAACGTCATTGCAAGAACTTTTTAAGGGGACAGACCCCTTTATACTTTCCATATACACTTTGTTGATCATTCGGTTGCGAGGCTACGGCAGGGTGTGATAGACTCCGCGGCATGGGACTCCGCCACACTGCCATTACCGCTGCCGCGGTCGCCGCCTTGCTTTGCGCGGGGTGCGGCCGCCCGGTGCCGCCGCGCGGGTGGTCCGCGCTACCGGACGACGCCGGCATCCGGATGTTCGCCTACGTCTCGGAGTTCGTGAAGACCTCCCCGCGCGACGCCGGCACGCCCGGTGCGGCGCGCGCCTCGCGCTGGATCGCCCAGGAGCTTAGGCGCATGGGACTGAAGCCCGAGGCCGACTGCTGGATTGAAAACACGTCCCATGGCCGCAAGGCGTTCTGCAACGTCTATGTGGATTTTCCGGGCTCGTCCGGCCAGACGGTTCTCCTCGCCGGGCACTATGATACCAAGTCCGGCATTCCCGGGTTCATCGGCGCGAACGATGGAGGCTCCTCCGTTGGTCTGCTGCTCGGTCTCGCGGAGCACTTGGCGGAGACGCGCCCCACGTTGCCCGACACGGTCCGGATCGCGTTCCTCGACGGAGAGGAGGCGGTCGGCTCCTACGCCGATACAGACGGTCTCCATGGTTCCCGTCGAATGGCCGCGCAGTATTCGGCCCGCCGCCGCAAGGGAGCCCGAACACCCCTTGTCGCGGCTCTCGTCTTCGACATGATCGGCGACGAACGCCTTTCCATCGATATCCCGCGCAATGTGACCCCGTGGCTCGCCAAGGCCGCGATGAAGGCCGCTTCCGAAACGGCGGGAACGCCGCCCGTCTCTCTCGCCTCGACCGCGATCCTCGACGACCACGTTCCCTTCCTGATGCCGCCGAACGAGTTCGCGGCCGTCGACTTCATCGACTTCGAATACGGATCCGCTCCCGGTCGCCATGACTACTGGCACACGGCCTCGGACACGCTCGACAAGATTTCGCCCAGATCCCTCCAACGGGTCGGAACGTTCGCGCTCGCCTTGCTGCGCCGAATCGAGGAAGGCACAGAGGTTCCTCCGGGCATTCGTCCTCCGTCCGATCGGGAGTAGCTTTTCCATGTCTATGCGCACCGGTCTTCTGAAAGCGCTGGATGCATCTCTCGGTCCCGTGCTTTGCGCCGCCTTCTCCGGCGCCCAGCGCGCGCCAGAGACGCGCACGTTGCGCGACTTCCCCGGCGGTCGCGTTCTTGTCGTTCGCCCCGGCGGGATCGGCGACGCCGTCCTGCTTCTGCCGGCGCTCCGCGCCCTGCGCGAGGCCGTGCCCGGTTCCAAGGTCGATGTGCTCTGCGAATCGCGCAATGCCCCCGTCTTCGAGCTCTCCGGGTTCGCGAACCGCATTCTGCGCGCCGACGCCGCCCCGTTCTCGACCCTCCGCGCCTTGCGCCGCGGCCGGTACGCCGCCGTCCTCGACACGGAGCAATTCCATCGCTTCTCGGCCGTTCTCGCCGCCCGGACGCAAGCCCCGCTCCGCGTGGGCTTCAACGTCGCCCCCGCCCGTCTCGGCCTTTACACGCACACCGTCCCCTACGACCTGCAAGGGGCCGAGGACACGCAGTTCGGACGCATCCTCGCCGCCGCGCTCGGCGTTCCGTCCGTCTCTCTTCCATCGCGGGCGGGCTCGATCTCCGCCGAACGCCTGCCGCCCGCGCCCGACGGCCTCCCGGAGCGCTTTGTCGCGCTGCATCCGGGCGGGTCGGTGCCGTGCAAGCGCTGGGGCGAGGACCGCTACGCCGCGCTCGCAGCCGCCCTGCGCGACCGCGCCGGGCTCCCGTGCGTCCTCGTCGGCGCGAAGGAGGACTGCGCGGCCGCCGCCACGGTCGCCCGCTCCTCCGGCGCCCTCGACCTCTGCGGCCGGCTGGACCTAGCCACGACCGCCGCCGTCCTCGCGCGCTCCGGCCTCCTCGTCGGTCCCGATTCGGGCATCGAGCACCTCGCCGTGGCCGTCGGCGCCCGCGCCGTCGTCCTCTTCGGACCGAGCGACCCGCTCAAATGGGGACCACCTCCCGCCTGCGGCCGCATTCTCCGCGAGCCGCTCCCCTGCTCGCCCTGTTCGATGTTCGGCTATACCAAACCCTGCCGCTCCTATGCCTGCACGACCTCCATTTCCGTTCATTCCGTTCTTGACGCGGTCCTTTCGCTGAATCCCTAGAATCCACTGGCATGGACATCCAACGCATCGTGACGGGGGCGTATCAGGAGAACGCCTATCTGGTGTTCGACGGGGCCGGGAAGGCGGCGGCCGTCGACCCCGGGGAGGACGCCCCGCGGATCCTCGCGGCGCTGCGGGACGCGGGGGCGGAGCTCGCCGCCGTGCTGCTCACGCACGGGCACCTCGACCACATCGCCGCTCTGCCCGCGCTGCTCGCCGCGGCGCCGGCGCCGGTCCATGTCGCCGCCGCGGACGCCGACTGGTGCTTCACGGCGCGCAATTCCTTCGAGCCCTACGAACCGGTCCTCGCCCCGCCCGCCCCGCTCGTCGCCGACCTGGAGGAGGGCGCCGAAGTCCGCGCCGGGGGGCTGGTCTTCCAGATTCTGGCGACGCCGGGGCACTCGCCGGGCAGCGTGTGTCTTCTTCTTGGCGATCCCTCCGGCGCCCCCGCCGTCCTCTTCGCGGGTGACACTCTCTTCGCCGGCTCCATCGGCCGGACCGACTTCGAGGGCGGCGACGACGCGGCGATGGCCGCCTCCCTCCGTCGCCTCGCCTCGCTCCCGCCGGAGACCCGCGTCCTGCCCGGCCATGGGCCGGCCACGACCATCGCGAGGGAGCTGCGGGTCAATCCCTATCTTCTCTCCGCGGTTTCTCAATAAGGCCATCGCCGTTCTCTCCACAGGTCCTTTCGGACCGAAAACGGGCCCTCGCCCGCGCCCCCGCGGAAGTCAGAAGTTCCCGCAAAAATTTTCCTTGTCTGCTGGGGCGCTTTTTGGTACGATACCGACCTTGCGGAGCCACCAGCCCCGCAGGTAGACCCGTACACCCGCCCCCGGAAGCCCTTTCCATGACATACGAAGCAGCACGCCGAACCGTTTTCCGTCTTTGGCTTCGCGCCTTTGCCGGTATCGTCGCCGTTCTCGCCACGTCGCTTCCGGCCGCCGCCTCCGCGGGAGTCTCCGTGTTGACCGAAAACGATTCCGGCACGTTTTCGCAGAACGTTAGCGGTCGGACCCCCCTTCGGGCGTTTCTGACGGATCTGGGCGTCTACGAGCTGGACACGTCCCTGAAGGGGGTCCGCATCTGGCAGCGCGGCGGCGAGGGGAGCGAGCTGCTCCGCCCGAAGAACGGAACCGCCTTTCGGCCCTATACGGAGACGCAGATACAGGCGTCCTCTCCGCGTCCTCAGCGCTTCGTTGGCATCGATGCGAACGGGAATGGCATTTCGTTCAAGCAGCCGGTCGGCATGGACTTTGATCCGGACGGTGGCCGATTTGCCGTTTTGAGCGCGGGCGAATACATCAGCCAGGGCCTCAACCAGTACAATCCGTCGATTCAGGTCTACGACGTGGCCGAGACGGCAGACGGGGACGGCGCCCTAGCGGAAGTCCTCGTCTCGCTCGCCGCGGAGTACGCGAACGCGTTCCACGAGACCACGAACGGCTGGAAGCAGGTCGTCGACCGCGTCTACCGCTATCCGGACGTCCTCGTCACCACGAACTACTACTCCGATGGGTCGGTTTCCTCCGTCACGACCAACCGGTTCGTGTCCTTCACGACGAACCTGCTCGACCGCTTCGTCACAACCAACTGGGTCTACGTTGTTTCAACCAACCAACCGCCCGTGACCCAGACGAACGACAATTCGCGGACGGGCCAAACCGAGCCGGTCTGGTGGGATGTTCGCAACATGGACCTCTTCGTCCCGGGGTTCGAGTACACGCTTCTCGTGACGAACGACTGGGTTTCCGTCACGACGAACTACTACGCGCTGACCAACTACGTGTTCAAGCCGACCGGAATCACCACCAATTCCAGCTATCTGGCGTCGGCGACGGACGTCGCGTTCCTCGGAGACGCGGGGCTCGTCGCCTCGATCGTCGCGGAGGACTTCCAGTCGGTGCGCTCCGCCTTTCTCGTGTTCGGGACCGACCCCTCCGCCCCGGCGAAGCTTTTCCCCGTCGAGGACCTCGACCAGGCGATCAAGGGCATCGCCGTGGACAAGGAGACGGGCGACATCTACGCAGCCGTGCCGGGCATGTCCGTCGTCTTCCGCTACCCGTCGCCCGGCGGGTCGCCGGCCTCGTGGATGTCGCTCGCGGACCGGACGGGCCTCGTCCGTGACGGGTTTATGGCGGGCGTCGCGGGCGTCGCCGGCTCGGACCTCGGACTTCTGTCCAACCCGGCGGATGTTGCCGTCTGGTATCCGGACGGGGGCGACGGACCGTTTCTCCTCGTTGCGGACGCGGCGAACAGCCGTGTCCAGGCCTTCGATCCGGCCTCCCTCTCCTGGACCGCGACCAACTGGCTCGGCACGAACATTCCGCTCGTCCCCTCCTCGCCGAACGGGCTCGTCCGGGTTTTGGCGGAGCATCTCGGCTCCCTGATCCAGATCGACCCCGCGACGGGGCTGCCGTTCGACCCGGAGATTCTGCCCTTCGTCACAACGAACGGAACCGGCGTTGTCACGAACTACTACCATGTCCCGGCGTACAAAGCCTACGTCGCCACCAACGACACGTCCGTCGTCACGAACTACTACCGGCTCGAAACAACGGCGTTCCCGCTCTTCGCGACGGGCGGCCGCGGCGATCTGGCGGCGGACCCGCTGGCAGGTCCCAAGGGCGTCTGGGGGCAGGACGGCACAACCTCCATGGCCGTGGCGGACTTCTCCTCTCACCGCGTCCGAATCTGCGGCATTGCGGACCTTTCCGCGCTGGACTCGGCCGAAATCCTCGCGCTCGCCATCCCCTGGCAGTCCGTGGACCAGGCCTGGTCGGGGCTCATCGCCCGAGACCTGGCCGTCACGAACGGGACCGTCTGGACAGACGCCCCGCACACGAACGCGACCGGCGTCCGCGGCTTCGTCGTCCGCGAGCACGACGACTACGAGAACGAGATCCGCATCCGGGTCGCCCCCTCGCGCAAGGCCCGGACCTACTCGCTCGCGATCTCGGGCGGCGACGGCGAGGTTGCGCCCGCGCAGGGCACCGTCACGATCCCCGCCGGGTCGTCCGAGGGCATCCTCACGTTCACGGCCAACGACGGCATCGTCACGACCGGGCAGATCGTCTCGTGGCGCGACCGGTACGGCAACGAGGTCACGAACGGAAGCCCGAAGGCCGCCTACGCGGTCACGAACACGTACGCCGTGACGCCCGCCTACACGCTCGAGATCTCGGCCGACGGATTCTCCACCAACGCGACGCTCGCCGTCGCTAACGTGCCTCCCGTGATCACCAACGCCGTCTTCTCCGGCTACGTCGTCATGGGGCTCAGCGGCCCCATCCTCTACGTCCAGGGGATGCACGTCGAGGCGCGCGACATCGTCGCGGCGGACGCGGACCTGCGGTACCTCTGGTGGGCGACGACCAACGTCAACTGGGGCGTGAACCACCTCGACTGGGCCGTCACGAACAACGAGTGGGCCGCCATGGCCTCGGATAGCTGGTCCGACGGCCCGTCCTTCCAGGCCGCCCAGTTCTCGACGGCCTCGCCGGGGACCGGGACGGCGGCGTCCGGGCTCGTCACGAACACGATCGAGCTGCAGGTCGCCGTCGGCCAGACCGTCGTCCTCCCCTACGGCTACGACGCAAACGGCCTCGTTTCGACGACCGAGCCCGGGACGGCGCCGTTCATCGCGGTCTGCACGGTCCTGGACAAGGACGGCGGCGCCGCGATCATCTCCTTCCCGACCCCGCCCGAGCCGGCCCTCACGGCCGATCGCTGGTCGTATGGCAACGGCGGCGGCGGCGGCGGTGGCGGCGGCGAGGAGTCCGATGCCGTCTATGCGGCCCGTTTCACCGCCATTTCGGGCAACGACGTGACGTTCGTCGTCACCCTCGTCTCCGGAACGCCGCTCGCATCCGACACCGTTTCGCTCGAGTCCGCCACGTCCCTCGGCGGCCCCTGGACGAAGCTCGGAACGTCCAAAAGGGTCGGCGACAAGTTCCTTGCCGGCGAGTCCTCCGTCGAGATCAACGTCAACCCCGCGGGCAACGGAGAAATCCGCTTTTACCGCGTTGTCCAGCCCTGATTCGGAAGAATCGAATGAACCCTCTCCCTTTTTCGTCACACCCCTTGGCAACACGGACATGAAACACACATCGATTCTCCCTGCCGCCGCGCTGGCGGTCCTCGTCCTCTCCTCCGTCCCGGCGGCCCGCGCGGACGAGGCGCCCGCCGCGACCCCCGCGCCCGCTCCTGCGGCGACCTCCGCCGCCCCCGAGGCGGCCCCGCTTCCCGGTCGCGCCGGCCGGCCCGGCGGCTCGCGCTTCGATTCGCTCCCGGAGGCGGAGAAGGAGCATATCCGCAAGATGGCGGGGTTCCGCTCCGCGCGCGACGAGGCGGAGCGCGACCTGCTCCGTCTCCGCGACGAGGCGGCAAAGCGCAAGGAGGCGATCCTCGCGGAGAACGAGGAGGCCAGGAAGCTCCATGGTCGCATTCGGGAGCTGGAGGCCGAGTTCGCCGCCGCCACCAACGCGCTCGAGGCCATCTACCGCGCGGACGAGGCGCTGACCAATATGGTCGGGAAGGCCGCGGCGCTTCAGAAGGCCGTTGAAAGCGCCCAGACCTCCCTCAACCGGGAGGTCGCGACCGCAATGCAGCTTCGCATGGCCGCCCAGCGCGCCGCCTACGAAAAGGAGCGCCCCGCCCCGCCCCCGGCGGATCCGGAGGCCCTTACGAACATGCCGGTTCGTTCCGCGGCGCCGCTCCCCCCCAACCGCGCGCCGGGTCCGGGGATTGCGCTCCCCAGATCGCTCGTCCCCGGCGTTCCCGCGCCCGCGCCCGCGCCCGCCGCCGCGCCCGCGCCCGCCGCCGCGCCCGCGCCCGCCGCCGCGCCCGCGCCCGCCGCCGAATAACGTCATTTTTCAGACCGAAAGACCCTTTCCCAAACCGGAAGAAAGAAGAAATGCCATGAAGCAGTTCCTCCTCACCTTCATTCTCCGCTCCCGCCTGCCGCTCGCCGCGCTGGCCCTCGGCCTCGCGCTGGCCGCCCCGCCGGCCCGCGCCATCACGATCCACAGCGGCGCCATCACGATCGGCGCCGGAGACACGGAGAACATCGCGTTCACGTGCGATGCCTCCGAGGTCGAGCGGGCGGACGGCAGCGCCAACGGCTCCAGCGTCCGTATGAGCGCCGCCCCGACCGGCGTCGTGGCCTTGTACAAGGTCGCGGCCGACGGCACGCTCTCGACCGGGGCGTCGATTCCCATGTACGAGACGGTCGGTAGCACGCGCCTTCCGGTGTATGACGGAGAATTCGCGGTCCGCGGCACCGCGCCGGGGACGACGACCGTCACGCTTTCGATCGGCGGCGCGACCGCCACGGTCCAGATCACCGTCACGGAGCCGACCAACATCACCTTCCGGGATGGCGCCGGGCAGGCCGTCTCGACCCTGACCATCCCCGAATCGGACGTGGAGAACGCGGGCCAGCTCCTGCTCGACTTCGGCTACAAGCTTCCGCAGGACGTCGCGTTCGCGGTCACGGCGTCCGATGCCGCGAACATCGCGTTCAACACGCCGTTTCCCGTCTACAAGAACGCGTCGTCCGCCACGTTCGGCTTCTCCCCGCTCAACGGTCCGGCCGGCGTTCTGCTCACCTTCACCGGCGATACCGCCTACACCGAAGGCGCGACGGTCACGGTGAACATCACCAACGTCGCCCCGCGCCTCGAATCCCCGGTTGGAACGGAGGAGACTCCCTCCAAGACCACCACGCTTCAGGGGGCGACCCACACGTTTACGGCCCGCGCGCGCGACGTTGCGGCCGACACGCTCACCTTCCACTGGTTCGTCAACGGCGCCGAGGTCATGACGACGACCGGAACCCCCCAGCTCGGCGGAGCCACCACGTCGAGCGCCGATCTCCAGATCGACAGCGACGAGACGATCGTCTCCGTCTACGTCGATGACGGCCGGGACACTTCCCGCGAAGGCTTCTGGCAGGTGACGCTCGCCGAGTCGGGCGACATCCTCTTCACGGACGAATGCACCATCCAGGCCCTCGTGGCCCGCGGCGGCGTAGCCGGCGCGACGTTCCATCGCGCCGGAAGGGCGGACAACCAGTTTGACGACGTCCCGGCCCCCCACAGCTACGAGGGCAACAAGTTCCTCACGCCCGGAGCCATCCGCGTGAGCGCCCAGCCCGAGGCCGGCGCCTATCCCTTCGGGTGGTACTTCTCCGACACCGCCCTCGCCGCCGACCAGGCCGACCTCTACATCCCCAACCCCAGCACGGCCGCCATCCAGATCAATGTCCCCGGCGCCGGCGCCGGTGCCACGATCCGCTACTTCGCGTCCTGGCCCTACTTCTCCTACGACGACTTCGGCGACTTCGACCAGGACGGCCTCTCCGATGCGTGGGAGTCCCACTTCCTCGATGCCGACAAGTCACAGGCCGACCGCACCTTCGCCAACTGGGAGAACCTTGCCGTCACGCGCGCCACCGGCGAGTACGGCGCATCCGGCACACACTGGGACGGCGACGGCACCTGGAACAACCTCTACGACACGCCCGACAACGACCGCATCCCCACCCGCGAGTACGAGGATATCGAGAACGTCTGGACGGACGACCCGCACTACGACCCGACGGACGGCATGGTCAACCTCGTCCGCGTGTTCAAGTATCCGCTCACCGGCGACTACGTCGACTACGGCACGCACATCGTCGGCGAGGGCGGCGGATCCATCGTCACGATCTCCGGCCTCACGTCCTACGAGGCGATCAGCAAGCAGTCGACCGCCACGAAGCCCTTCTTTTCCAACATTCTCGAGTTCCGCGGCCTGCCCCAATCCGCCTCCGAGGACAAGGACCATCCGGTCTGGCGCTCCTATGGCTATCCCGGCATCATTACCGGCGGCACGCCGGGAACGGAGCAGCAGGTGATCGCGAACCTCGCGCTGCGCGGCAACTGCCCGGCCACCGACCCGACCGTGGCGGACTCCGACGGAGACATCAAGGAGGACGGCTGGGAGTACTACTTCTGGACCACGATCCTCTACGAGAACAAGCCCGAGTACTGGCGCGCGTTCGATCCGACCTTCACGCTCTACCCGAACCTCGCTCCCGGCGGCGGCGCCGACTTCAAGGCCACCGGCCTCCCGCTCCTGCGCCGCGATCTGGAGGGCTACGAGGCCGAATACGACGGAGGCCTCTTCGTCCGCTACCCCGACCAGACGTTCGAACCCGAGCTGATCCGCGACGAATGCTACTACGGCAGCCCCAACCTCGACCCGACCACCCGCTCCAACGCGCCCAACTTCCTCACCAACACCCCGGTCGCGTCCGTCGCCTACTACGAGTCCCCCGACGCCGAGGAGCCCACCCCCGCCGTCGTCTTCCACATGGGCGGCCTCGAGGTCTACACGCGCGACGGACACGTGGACGCGCTCGGCCGCGCCAAGCTCTTCTTCGATCCGCGCCAGTTCCCCGACTACTACGACGCGTACGGCACCCCCCACATCACCTACAACGGCCAGGAGGGCACCTATCCCTCCGCCATGACCGGCGACATGGAGCCCGGAGAGATTTCCGGCGCCTACGTCGACTTCCTCACCGGCCAGTTCTTCCTCCCCGGCTACGACTACTTCTCCGCCGACATCCAGGCGGTCATCGGCTCCCGAGACGCCACGCTCACCGCGACCTACCGCACCGTGAACGGCCTCTTCCCGAAGAGCTGGCTTCTCTCCCAGTTCGACCCGATGGATCCGCTCGTCGGCCTCTGGGGCGACAAGTGGGAGGGATATCCCGATTTCGCCGCGATCCTCAACGCCCTCGGGCTTTCGCCCGCGATGTGGAACTGCACGTCCGACCTCGACGGCGACGGCCTCACCAACTACGAGGAGTACTTCCTCGGCACCAACCCCATGCACTGGGATACCGACAACGACGGCATGCCCGATGGCTGGGAGGTCCTCTTCGAGCTCGATCCGCACAATCCCCGCGACGCCTCCGAGAACCCCGACTGCGACTACATGTACGCGTCCGGCGGCTACCGCCACTGCGACGCCTTCCTCTACGACTACTTCAACGACACGTTCTGGAACGGCCAGGCCTCCCTCGGCTTCCTCCCCGGCGCCGGCGCCCATTCCTCGCCCGTCGGCAACTTCAACATCCCCTTCACCTCCCGCGAGGAGTTCTACGTCCAGAAGTGGATGATCGGCAAGGACGACAGCGGCAACTACCCGATGTTCGTTGGGGCCGTCTATCCCTCGATGTGGTGGGACTACAACCGCATGCAGCCGATCAAGTCCCTGAACCCCCGCAACGACGACTCCAACGAGGATCATATCCCCGACGGCTGGGCGCTCTACGCCGGCTACAAGCCCGCGGGCTCGATCGACCTGATCGACCACGTCTGGGCCCCGTTCTACGCCCTGCCGATGTTCTGCCCCACGCCCCTGCGCCCCGATCCGGACGACAAGAAGGGCGACGGCCTCGGCTGGCTCGACGAGTTCGAGAACTGGACGATGTTCAACACCCGCCAGGCCCAGATCGACAACGGCGTCTACCTCGAGGAGAACCAGATGGCCGGCCACTACCACCCGGCTTCCTGGTACCGGCCCCGCGCCGAGGCCTGGACCAACAAGCTCTACCCGACCGACCCGTGGCACGGCGACACCGACGGCGACGGCATCCCCGACCCGGCCGAGTACCAGGAGGCCGGCGGCGACAACAACGGCGACGGCCTGACGCTCCTCAACTTCAACCCCTGCTCGGCCGACACCCGCCTCAACCGCCTCGGCGACGCCTTCAACTACGCCAGCGGCCTCTACGACACCACCAACGCCGCCCGCGCCGATCTGCAGGGCGAGTTCGGTCCCTACGGCGATCCCGACGGCGACGGCCTCCCGAACTACCAAGAGTATCTCACGACCGCCGTCTACGGCTGGCGCTACGACTACTGGTACAGCCCCGACAACCAGGAGCTCTGGGTGCCCTTCGGCGAAAAACAGGCGCCCTACTCCATGAAGGACTCCGACCTGACCGCCCAGATCGCCTCCGACCGCTACATCGCCGCCAACTACAGCATCGACCCGATCGTCGTCGACGGCACGCCGGTCATGCGCCTCTACGATGTCGGCGACCTGATGGATCCGCCCGTTCCGATGCCGGTCGACGCCTATCCCTACGGCAAGTCCGTCCACTTCCAGCCCTATCGCGCCTCCGACTTCTTCCGCGGCCGGCCGAGCTCGAAGCGCGTGAACGACATCCTCTCCACCGTGGTCCGCCTCGAGAAGCGCTGGCAGCGCGAGATCACGCACGTGAGCAAGGTTCTCGGCGATCCCGAGTTCATCGACGGCGAGCCCAACATCGTCGAGGTCTCCCACACCGCCGCGGGATGGGACGAGACCTACTCCCCGACGCTCCACGACCTCGAGAAGGCCGAGGCGGACCCGCAGTTCAAGGTCTCCGTCATCGCCAACTACATGCAGCGCATCTACGCGCTCACGCACGACCGCGACGGCCGCTTCGTGCTCGACGAGGACCCCGTCACCGGCGAGCTCAAGTCCACCGCGTTCATCAGCATCGACGAGTTCTACACGCTCTACCCGTCCGCCGAGAACGAGCTGCGCGACTACATGTTCTCCTACGGCCTCTATCCCGCACCGTGGGAGCCGCTCAACGTCCAGATCGTCGACGACCAGGTCCCCGTCCTCTGGGCCTTCGCCCCGCCCGGAAACCCGTTCCCGAGCTGCCTGCCGCGCGATCCGGACTCCGACCATGACGGCATGGACGACTACTGGGAGGTCTACCACGGCCTCAACCCGCTCTATGGCGGCTCGCCCTCCATCGGCGGCGCCGGCTCCTTCCCGGACGCCGACCGCGCCGACAAGCACCCGGACGGCCTCGGCTCCACGCGCGACTGGTACATGCAGCCCAATCCCGCCTATGTCCGCGTCCTGACCGGCGGCTACGCCATCTCCCGCGAGCCCCGCGCGTTCGCCAACCTTCTGGGCTACGAGATGGAGGCCGCGCACTACGACTACAAGACCCGCCCATGGCTCGCCGGCGACCGCTTCGCCGATCCGGACCAGGACGGCCTCGCCAACCAGGAGGAGTGCTACAACTACCTCCTCAACGACGTTCTCCACCACACCGACCCGTCCCCCTACTGGTTCACCGACCCGTCCTACGCCGAGTCCTACGTGAACCTCTACTACAAGGTCGACGGCGAACTCGGCGTGACCTACTGGTGGTGGGACAAGGACCTTATGGACACCGACGGCGACGGTCCGACCTACCTCTTCGACTTCGAGATCGGCGAGGGCTTCGACACCGACAACGACAACATCGCCGACAGCATCGAGCTCACGCAGGACGACAACAACGGCGTCACCGACCCGCTCGACCTGGACAGCCCCCGCAAGCGCAAGGCCCTCTATTTCGACGGCTATGCCGCCGCCCGTACGCGCAACCCGTACTACCACGACAAGTTCTCTCTCACGAGCTACACCGTGGAGTTCTGGGTCCGCCCGCAGGAGCTGCCGGCCGCCGGCCGCCGCATGACGCTCGTCCAGCGCCCCGTCCTCATGCCGATCGACGATTCGTCCGGCGCCACGCACTGGGACGTCCGCAACACGTTCCTCGTCCAGCTCGACGAACTCGGCCGCATCGTCGCCCGCGTCGACAACGACGCCCGCGAGACCGTCGCCTCCGCCACCGCCGTCTCCGCCGGCCGCCTCGTCCCGAACAAGTGGGCCCACGTCGCCGTCGTGATGGACTCCGTCTCCGACCGGCTGGCGCTCTACGTCAACGGCGAATGCGCCGCGGAGGTCGGAGCCGCCCTCAAGCCCTGCACGGGAGGCCTGCTCGGCTTCCAGTACCAGTCCCCCGTCGGCCTCGAGGGCCGCTGGGAGAGCGCCAACCTCTACGACTACAGCCCCGCGCCGATCGTCCTCGGCGCCTACGACCGCAACCCGTGGGGCATCGTCGGCGGCGTCTACGAGACGTACCCGTGGGGCACGATGAACGCCGGCATGTCCTCCATCGCCGGCCAGTACGAGCCCGACTTCGACCCCGAGCAGTACTTCGTCGGCTGGATGGACGAGGTCCGCGTCTGGGACCGCTGCCGCACGCAGACCCAGATCAAGAACGACATGACGAAGCGCTACACGAAGGCCGACATCGAGGCCGTCAACCGCAAGCGCCTCGCCTGGGAGCTCGAGGACTGGGACAAGCAGGATCCCCAGCGCGACCGCGTCGGCACGAACCTCGTCGCCGCGACGCAGCTCTCCGACTGGCCGCAGAAGCTGCTCTACCACTACTCCTTCGACAACCTGCCGGACGTGATGCCCGCGCGCGACCGCGACACCTCCTTCATGGAGTACTTCACCGCGGACGCCGATCCGTTCCCCGCCGGCTGGCAGAGCGAGACCGTCTCGGCCTACCGCCCGAACCCGTTCTGGACCGCGCCGATGTGGTACCACTACCGCTCGCTCGTGTTCCCGCACCTGATCCCCTGGTGGTACGCCGCGGAGCACCGCTCCAACATCTACACGGACTACAGCTACATCCCGTGGATCGAGAACACCGTCGCCCACATGCCGCAGACGCCGGCGCTCGACATGAAGGGCCTCTTCCCGAACTGGGATCCGTCCACCTGGACCGTCACGTCCTACCGCTACCGCGCGCCGATGGACTGGATGAGCGATGCCCTCGGGCCGCTGGAATTCGTCCCCCACCGCCAGGACGACGCCGTGCCCGCGGCCCTGCCCGCCACCGGCTCCACGGACGTCACGCTCGAACGCATCCGGAACTCGATGAACCCCTACGTGATGTTCTACCGGACCGCGATCACGATCGCCGACGAGACCGCCCCGAACCAGTTCGCCGGCAAGCTCGACCGCTACGGCCGCTACACCGGCATCCCCGTCCTCTCCGACATGCTGCCGCTCCTGGACGCCGTCGCCGACATCGACGTCCCGATGTGGGACGGCAAGGGCCGCGGCACGGAGCTCGACGCCGTCGACACCGACGGCGACGGCCTCCCCGACTGGTGGGAGATCGTCCACGGTCTCGACCCGACGATCGGATCGGGCGCCCACGGCGCCTACGGCGACGCGGACGGCGACGGCCTCGACAACTGGGCCGAGTATCTGGCCCACACCGATCCGTTCCGCTACGACACCGATGGCGACGGCTACTCCGACTACTACTCCCGCCCCGACGGCCAGAGCCTCACCTACGGCGAAATGTACGACGACGGCGACGGCATGGACAACGTCTGGGAGGAGAAGTACGGCCTCGATCCGAACCGCTACGACGCCACGGCCGACGCCGATTCCGACGGCTGGACGAACGGGGAGGAGTTCATGGCCGGTACGGATCCGAGCCGCGCCGATCTGTTCCCCCAGCCCCAGTTCAACGCCACCTTCCACTACAGCGGAAACAACTTCGCGGACGCGGAGGGCAACATCGGCATCCCCCACATCGAGACCTACGGCGAGAAGACGGCCGGCCGCAACATGGGCGGCTGGTTCGACGGCCGGTACCGGTCGCAGAGCTACGAGGCGAGCATCCCGGCCCAGTACCTCGGTTCCCCCTCGAGCTGGGCGGCCCGGACCGAGGCCGGCGACTTCACCGTGAGGGTCGGCGGCGTGGACCACACGTTCGGCTGGATCGCGGATCTCGCCAGCTCGCCCATCTCCGGGGACGTCACGGTCTGGTGCTGGTACAATGCGGGGCTCATCGAGAACCAGGTCAAGCCCTACGAAATGGATCCGGACTACGGCCTCGTCTTCGAGGACAAGGCCACCGGCACGCTGGTCCTGCTGCGCTACGCCACGGGCCGCGTGTACGCCGAGGGCGTGGCGTATGCCCCGGTCTCCGCGCAGTACACGGTCGCCGGGCGCGCGTTCCCGTTCACCGTGAAGGGCCTGTATCGTCTCCCGACCGGACTCCACGACCACATGGTCTCGGGCTACAACCGGTTCCTCGGCTGGCTCGACGTGGACGGCAACCAGGCGTGGACGCCCGGCGAGCCGATGGGCCTCGGTACGCCGCGGCCGACGATGGTGAGCTGGGACAGCGTCGAGACGACGATTCCGCTCACCGACTCGATCTGGGACTACCCGCGCCTCATGTGGGAAGCCCCGACGAACGTTCCGGGCATCGGCGAAATGACGTACTTCGTGGACTTCAGCTGGGTCCGCGGCCAGTCGACGGGCTCCGAAACGGAGACGGTCGGCGGCGGCAACTCGAACTACGGCAAAACCGGCGACTGGGACAGCGACGGCCTCGAGGACTGGATGGAGGTCCTCGCGGGCACGGCGACCAACTCCGTCGCGGGCGACCCGAACGACTACTACTCGATCGACCCCGTGTCCGGCTTCTCCTACGGAGAGCTCTACGACGACGGCGACGGCATTCCGACCGTCTGGGAGCTCAAGTACGGCCTCGATCCCTACCGCTACGACGCGAAGGGCGACCCCGACGACGACGGCTGGTCCAACTACGCCGAGTTCATGGCCGGCACGGATCCGACCGTCGCGAGCGACTATCCGCACCCGCGGCTCGCCGCCACGTTCTACTACCACGGCCAGGAAACGGATCTGAACTGCCTCGGGGTCTACTCCTACGGGCAGAAGACCCAGGGCTCCACGTGGGGCGGCTCCTACGACGGGCGCTACACCTCCACCAAGGGCTTCACCGACGGCGTGTACCTCGGATCCGACGGCTCCGTCACGCTCGACAAGTACAGCGACGCCGGCGCCGAAGGCACGTTCGCGGTGAACAAGCTCCGCCACGGTCTCATCGAGAGCGCGTCGATCGACGTCTATGTCGAGGGCGCGGACGGGGCGATGGAGGTCCGCACCTTCACGATGCAGCAGATCAACCCCGGCATGGGCCTCTTCACGCAGGACGACCTGGGCTGGATCCTCATCTCAATCGAGTCCGGCCAGGTCCTCTCCACCGGCAGCTACGTCGGAAAGCTCGCGGATGTCCACACGACCGTGAAGACCTACTCCTTCCCGGTGACGTTCACGGACCTCATCCGCAACCCCGAGGGCAACCACACCCACATGGTCGAGGGATCGAACCGGTTCCTCGGCTGGATGGACCTCGACGGAAACCAGGCCTACGACCAGGGCGAGCCCATGGGCATCGCCCTCTACAGCCCGACGCTCGTCGGCTGGGACTCCACCGCCTTCGAGATCCCGCTCACCGACTCGCTCTGGGACTACCCGCGCGTGTCGTGGAACGACTTCGTCCCGACGAACTTCGTGCCGACCGACTACATCGTCCGGTTCCTGATGCAGGGCAAGACGACCTCGGGCACGATCACGACCAATACGACCGAGACGACGACGACCGTCGGCATCTACGGCGACCTCGACGGCGACGGTCTCGACGCCTGGATGGAGGCCAAGGCCGGAACCGATCTCAACAAGGCCGACACGGACGGCGACGGCCGCATCGACTTCGACCAGGTCGATTCCGGGAAAGTCCTCGACACGGCCGGCAAGGCCACGTTCGGCGAACTGCTCGACGACTGGGACGGCATGCCCGCCCAGTGGGAGATGTCCTTCACGCTCGATCCGCATCTCTTCGACGCGGATTCCGACCTGGACGACGACGGCTGGTCCAACTACGCCGAGTACATGGCCAACACCGACCCGACCGATCCGGACGACTACCCGAGGCCTCAGTTCGACGTCACGTTCCGCTACGACGGCGAGGCGAACGGCTCCTCCACGCTCAAGGTTCTCTCCTACAGCGAGAAGCGCCAGGGGACGCACATCGTCGAGTCCAATCCCAGGACGATCTACATGGGCGGTCTCTACGACGGTCTCTACACGACCCAGGCCAAGGGCTTCGGCAACTTCGCCGACCTCGGCCGCGGCGAGATCGACGGCAAGGACTTCGGCACGTCCAGCTTCGGCGGCGAGCGCATCGGCTCGGCCTCCCTCACGGTGAACTACATCGCCGAGGAGGGCGGAACGGCCACGAAGACCACCTACCAGCTCCAGCCCTACAACGAGAACTTCGGCGTCTTCGTCGACGACGGCGAGGCGTTCATCCTGCTCGAGTACGCGACGGGCCTCATCTACTCGCAGTTCAACTACCAGGTCGACCGCTCCCGCTCCGAGCAGAACGCCGACGGAACGGTCACCCAGATCTCCGAGACGGTACAGGAAACCTCCTACGACACCAGTCCGCACTACCAGAGCCGCTACACGATCGAGTACTCGTCCAGCACGACGCACTACCCGTTCACGATCCGCGGCCTCCAGGCGGCCAACGCCGCCGAGGACACCGGAGCCTACACGGCGCACGACCACATGGTCGAGGGCTACAACCGGTTCCTCGGCTGGATGGATCTGGACAACGACAACCAGTGGACCCCGGGCGAACCGATGGGCCTCTCGCTCTTCGACGCGACTCTTGCCGGCTGGGATTCGGTCGTGACCGAGATTCCGCTCACGGACGAGCTCTTCGGCTTCCCGCGCATCCGCTGGGACGCGCCGACCAACCTGCCCGCCGTCACGTCCTACCGCGTCTTCATCACCGGCAAGGGCGGCACGGTCGACGCCGGCCCGGCGGACGGCATCGTCGTCGAGGCCCCGCGCACGTTCCTCCACGAGGGCGACTACATCGAGGCGGGCATCCGCGGCCTCAGCCTCGGCTCCACGGCCAACGGCGTCTACAACTTCACGGTCGTCGCCCGCGACGACGACAACGTGACCGCGGAGGTCGTCGTCACGAACGGCGAGTTCCGGCTCAACTCGCGGGAGGTCTACGACACCGCCCGCCGGTCGATGTCCGCGATCTACCCGGTTGACGGCGCCGTGCTCCGCAATCCGCTCGTCGAACTGCAGTGGAAGATGGACTGGCGCACCGAGGGCGTGTTCGTCACGATCAAGAAGGACGGAACCGCCGTCACGGGGCTGAACAACCTCTACGTGCCGTTCCCCGTCCGCCACAACAAGGTCACGGACGACGACTACTACTATTCCTTCGTCCCGCAGCTCAAGGACGGGCGCTCGATCGTGGCGCTCGGCGCGGGCAGCTACACGTGGGAGGTGAAGGAGAACCTCCGCCTCTCCGGCTACACGGCCAAGACGGCGACCGGCTCCTTCCAGATCTCCACGGGCCAGGACACGACGCGCAGCGTCGCCTCGATCTCCGGAAACGTCCACTACTACGGCCGCCTCGCGAGCGCGGCGGGCGTGTTCGACGCGGGCAAGGTCGTGATCCTCGCCTACAAGGTCTCCGACCGCGCCTCGTCCAGCCTGAACGTCTCCGGCGTTCCCGCCGCGAGGGTCACGCGCAACGGAGCCGGCGCCTTCACCATCCCGAACCTCGAGCCCGGCGCCTACGGCCTCGTCGGCTTCGTGGACGCGAACGGAAACGGCCTGCCCGACGTCGGCGAAACGCAGGGCATGGCGTTCATGGGCGGCTCCGCCGATCCGATCCAGCTTCCCGAGTGGTTCAAGCCGATCCGCATCGCGGTGAAGGACGGGACCGCCGTCCCGGTGGAGGATGTCCACATCGTTCTGCGCGACCGCGACACGAACGGCGACGGCGTCCCCGAGATCTTCTCCGGCACGCTGGCGCAGTACAGGGCGAAGGCGGTCGTCACCGTCCCCGCCACGGCCGCGACGAACTGGGTGAGCACCGCCGTGTTCGACCCGAACTTCAAGCCCTACAGCTCCCGCACGACCAAGACCACCTCCACTTCCGGCGGCGGCTCCGAGACGACGGGCGGCGCCGAGTGGCAGTTCGCGGTCCACGCGCCGCGCACGTTCCTGCACGAGGGCGATCTCGAGCGCGTCGCGACCTACGGCTTCGACCTCGGCCAGGCCAACGCCGCCGACTTCACGTGGGAGGTCATCGCGACGGACGGCTACCATTCCGAGACGAACGCGGGCGGTTCCTTCACCGTCTTCGCCGGAACGCCCGGCTCGCGCAGCGCCATCAAGCCGCGCTGGCCGACGCAGAAGACCGTCGTCCACGGCTCGACCGTGAAGTTCGAATGGGAGATGGACCACCGCAACGCGGGCGTCGCGTTCAAGCTCGAGAACGCCGCCACGGGCGAGGTCCTGATCGACACGGTCGTTCCGTTCCCGGTCATGCACTGGGATCCGACGGTGCAGTGCTACTACTACACCGCGGTCCCGCAGATGGAGGACGGCCTGCGCTTCGTCTCCCTGCCGGACGGCACGTATCGCTACACGGTGACCGAGCGCCCGAACTCCGGCGCCATCACGCCCCAGACCTTCACCGAGACGTTCCAGATCCGCAACGCGGAGAACACCCGCGTCACGGGCTCGATCGAGGGCGACGTCCGGTACTACGGCCGCTCGACGGTTCCGGGCTCGAATCCCCCCGAGTGGGCCAGCGACCTGCACGTCCAGGCCTACCTGGTCTCCGATGCGGCCACGTCGTCCGCCTCCGTGGGCGGCCTGCTCGTCGCCGACGAGGTCCAGAACGCCAACGGCGCGTTCCGGCTCGAAGGGCTCAAGGCCGGCACCTACTCCGTCTTCGCGTTCGTCGACTCCAACGGCAACGGCATCGCGGACGACTGGGAGACGCAGGGCTTCGGCTTCTACGGCGGCAACGCGAGCCCCGTGGTGATCCCGAGCGCGGCGGTTCCGATCGTCGTCACGAACGGCGCCTCCGTCGTCGGCGTCAATGTCGTCCTGCACGACCGCGACACGGACGGCGACAAGCTGCCGGACGCCTGGGAGTACGAGACCTACGGAAGCCTCTCGACGCAGACCGGCTACGACGCCGCGGCGAGCAACGCCTACACGAGCCTGGCGGCGCCCGACTCCACGATCCTCACGAACTGGATCTGGAAGATCGACGCGAGCACGGTCGTGACCCGCACGGTCGACATCCCCGAGAAGGATTCTCTCCGCGTCCGCGTCGACGGGCCGCGCACGTTCCTCCACGAAGGCGACTTCCTCACGCCGTGGGTCTACGTGAACAAGAAGAAGGGCGTCGTCGCCGAAGGCGTGCCCGAGAAGACCGACAACCGCGACTACTACCTCTGGACGCAGGACGAGGACGGTGCCTGGGTCCCGAAGAACGATCCCTACTACGGGTTCTTCCTCGGGTCCTACTCCAACGTCGTCGTGAACTGGTCCGTTTCGGTCTGGGACGGAGCGGCCTCCATGTCCCTCACGGGCGGCGCGTTCCGCGTCGTCGCCCATGTCGGAAACGTCCGCAAGCCGCTCCTCGCCCGCTACCCGACCCAGAAGACGCCCGTCCGCGGGAACGTCGTCGAGATCGAGTGGCAGATGGACGACAGCAACGCCGGCGTGATCTTCAACCTCTACAAGGAGGCCGACGCCGTCCAGGACCCGGAGACCGGGCTCACGGTCGGCTTCGAGCCGGTCGATGAGATCCAGGTGATCACCAACATGGTCGTCGCCTTCCCGATCCGCCACGGCCGCCCCGGCACGGACGACTGCTACTGGTCCGCCGTCCCGCAGCTCGAGGACGGCCTCCAGACCGGCGCCGGCTGGACGCCCGACATCGGCAAGGCGTTCATCGAGCTGCCCGGAGACGGCCTCTACCGGTACACCATCACCGAGCGTCCGCAGACGAGCATCCCCGGCCTGCAGACGACGCAGACCGTGACCGAGTGGTTCCAGCTCGTCAACTCCGGCGAGAAGCGCGGGCTCTACGACGTCTCCGGCAACATCCGCTACTACGGCAGGATCCTGGAGGACGAGGCGGTCGGTTCGCTCGTCGAGCCGTTCGCGGTCGATCCGGACCGCGATACGGTCTGGCGTGCCGTCGCCGACACGAACGACATCGCCCGCGGCTCGATGTCCGTCCGCGTCAAGGACGACAACGGAGACTCGATCGAGGTGTTCAACGACTCCTCCGCCAACGGCATCCTCTACGTCTCCGGCGGCACCAACACCACGGCCTGGTCCGGCACGATCGACTACGAGACGGGCGAGATCGAGATTCGTTTCACGAAGGCCCTTCCGGCCGGAAGGACGCCCGAGCTGGCGAAGAAGAGGTTCCCCGTTCCGCTCGTCCTCCAGGCCTACAAGCTCGCCGACGAGGCCGCGACCTGCGTCTCCGTTTCGGGCACGCCGGTCTACCAGGAGACCCGGGAGACGAAGGGAGACTTCCTCGTTCCGAACCTCGAGGGAGGCAAGTACGCGATCTTCGCGTTCCTCGACTCCAACGGAAACGGTTTCGCCGATCCGTGGGAGACGCAGGGCGTTGCGGTCCGGACCGGAACCGTGAGCCCGAACATCGATTCCGGATCCGCTCCGATCGAGGTGAATGACAACGTGACCGGACTCATGATCGTCCTGCACGACCGCGACACGGACAACGACCTGCTGCCCGATTCGTGGGAGTGGTGGAAGTCCGGAAACCTGCTCACAAGCGGCTACGACGTGTCCGACGCCGGCGGCCTGCTCTGGTGGCAGGAGTACGCGGACGGCGTCCTCGACTCCGATCCGCGCACGCCCGACACCGACCTCGACGGACTCACGGACGCGATGGAGATCCTCGTTACGAAGACGGACACGCACCTCCGGGACACGGACGGCGACGGCGTCGGCGACCTCGAGGAGTTCCTCTCCGGCTCCGATCCGCTCGACGCCGACGTGGCGATCCCCTATTCGGTTCCCGCGCTCGCGTTCGACGAGGCGGGCGTGCCGTTCGTCGACATCGCCTATCCCGCCCTCAAGCCCGGCGTGGTCCTCACGTACGAGCTCCAGCGCAAGGCCGCGCTCGACGAGGACGCTTGGACGACGGTCGCGGAGCACGAGGTCGCCAACACGGACGGCGCGGTTCTCTACAGCCGCTACGACGGCGTGAACGACCATATGTCCGAACCGGGCACGGCCCGCATGCTGCCCGCCGACCAGGCCGAGGACGTCGACTTCTCGACCGGATTCTTCCGGATCAGGGTCTTCGCCGATTACGGCAAGATGGTCGACAACGGCGACGGGACGTGGTCCTACTGGACCTGGGTGGAATCCGGATCCGCCGGCCGCTACGCCTGGAGCGAGGCCGCCCGCGGCGAAGGCACGCTCGTCCGCGACGCGGACGGAAACTGGAGCTTCGTCTCCGACTCCACCGGCCTGAAGGGCGTCCTGGTGCGCGACGAGAACGGCAACTGGAAGTTCCAGAACTAAGTCCTCGGCCTCCCAAGGCTCGGGCGGGG
>CAMNDA010000424.1 GCA_946534745.1 uncultured Verrucomicrobiota bacterium
CGCGCGGGCCCATTCGCGCCAGGCGGCCATCCGCTTTTCGCGCCGCCGCCTGCGGGACGCCACCGCCTTCGGAGACGCCCACGGCGCGCCGTTCCGGCGCCAATCCCGGCCTCGGGACGTTTCGTCGTCCAGGAAGTCGCCGCCCCTGCGGCGGGCGTCCGCCTCCGCGCGCGGATTCACCGCTTCGCCCCTGCGGCGGGCCTTCTTGGCCGCGCAGGCAAAGGGGCTGCGGCCGGTCTCGCGCTCGAAATCGGCGTCGATCCGGCGCAGCTCGGCGATGTAGTCCGCGAAGACGCGTTTGTAGTTCGCCGCCCAATGCGCGGGGTCGTCCTTCAGGGCGGCGATGCCCGCCTCGAACGCCCGGTGGGCCTCCTCGCGGCGCCGCTCGCAGCCGTAGTAGCCCCGGCGCATCCGGTATTGGTATTCGCGGTGGAGGACCCTGGCCAGGCCGAAGCAGGCGAACGCCCCGAGGATGCCGCCCGCGGCGGCCAGCCCCGCCGTTCCGCCGAAGAATGCCGCCAGAACGACCGGAACGAGCGCGTCCTCCGCCGCCTGCTCTTCCTCGGAGCGGCGATCCGGAACGGATGGAGGGTATGCGTTCATAGGCGGAACACGGGCAAAACGCCGCCGATTCTACGCCCGCTCCACCCGTCGGTCAAGAGAAATTTAAATACGGTCGAATAATATGTAAATAAGCGGAAAATGTTTCTTTTTTGCGAGGAAGGCGGGGGTGGTGTCCGGCGGTCGGGCCGAGGGGGAATCCGCGGCCGATTGCGGAACGCCGGGCGGTTTCGTAGAATCGCCGCATGGAAACGACCGGACCAGAGATCGCATCCGCGGTCGGAGACGCGCCGCGCAGGTTGCGGTGGAGGCGTGTTGACTTCGTCGGTTGCGCCATCGTGCTCCTGCTTCTCGTCTGGGCCGCACCGCTCGTCTGGATCCGCGTCTCGGACGCGCTGGACGTCCGTCCGCCGGGCGAGGTCCTCTTCACCGGGCTCGACGACTCCGCGCAGTCGATGCTCGCCCGCTCGCTCGAAGCCGGCGCGCCGCTCGTCTACCGCGACGACGCCTTCGCCGCCGTCCCGACCGAGGTCCGCCCATCCCTGCTCTACCGCCCCGGCCTCCCGCGCAAGACGCGGGACCTCGCGCACCAGCTGGACCCCGCCACGTGCATGGAGCGCCCGTTCTTCCAGCCGTTCCTCCCCTGGCAGCGTGCGCACGCGCCGCTCCTCCCGCTCGCGCTCGGCTTCGCCGTCGTCCTGATCCTCTCGTTCTACGCGATCGCCGGGACGTACTGGAGCCGCATGACGCTCTTCGCGCTCCTGCAGATGATCGCGTTCGTCGTCGCGGCGGTCTTCCTCGTCCCCTGGGTTCCCCGCTTCGGCCTCGGCCCCTTCGCGGAGGGGCCGGCGACGATCCTCGCCGCGTTCGCCCTCGCCTTCGCGTTCGTCGCGGGCGGCTCCGCCCCCGCGGGGGCGGCGATCGGGCTCTGTCTCGGCCTCGCCGCGACGTTCCATCCGACGCTCGCGATGTTCGCCGTGCCGATCGCCCTCTTCGCCATCCTGCGCCGCGGCGCGTGGCGCCACACGCTCGCCCTCGCGCTCGGCGCGCTAGCCGGACTCGCGCCGCTCGTCTGGTCCACGCTTCGCGTGACGGCCCCCTACGGCAACTTCCTCCGCCCCGCCACGCTCCGCTCGATGATCGCGGCGAGCCCCGACATCCGTGCGCTCGCCGTCGCGCTCGCCGCCGCGCTCCCGGTCGCCCTCGCGGGCCTCGCGCTCGCGCACGCGCCGCGCCTGCGGACCGCAATGGAGCGCCGCGGCGCCCGCACCGCGGTCGCGGCCGCTTGCGGCGCGGCGGTCGCGCTCGCCGTCGCGGCCGCCCTCCTGCATCCCGCCGCGCGCCGCGCTCTTTCGCGCGACTTCGACGGCATCGCCCTCGCGCTCCCGCCGCTCGCGGCCGCCGTCTGGATGACGCTGCGCTCGCGCCGTCCGGCGACGTGCGCCCTCGTGGCGGGGTGCGCGCTCGCGTCGCTCCCGTTCCTCGTCATCCAGGGACAGGAGGTCCACGTCGGGATCTGGTCGCTGCGCCGCTCGCTGCCGCCCTTCGCGCTGCTGACGCTCGCCGCGTTCTTCGGCGCGCTCGAGCCCGCGCCCGAGGAGTCCGAGGGACCCGCCGGGACGCGGGGGCTCTGGTGGCGCCGCGGACAGGGACGCCTCCGCTGGACGCTCCTGCTCTTCGTCTGCTCCGTAGCGGCCGGCGTCCGGACGGACCTGGCCACGCTCGGCGGCGGCGAGATCGGCGCTCGCGAGCTCGCGCGGACCGTCGAGTCGCGCATGGACGCCGCCCCGGGCGCGCTCTTCCTCTTCGACTACTTCTCGCAGGGCGCGCCGTTCACGTCGCTGCCCGGGCGCGCGGCGTTCGGACTCAACGACGGCGTTGCGAAGACGCTTGGCCATGCCCGCATCGCGGCATGGCTGCGCGACGAATGCGAGAAGCGGCCCGTCTACGTCGTTGCATGCTCGCACGTCGAAGCGCCGATCCTCGACGACGGCATCGCGCTCGTCCCGGAGGGCGAGCCCGTCCTCGGAACGGTCTTCCGCGTCGACGGCAAGACCTTCCGCACCGCGCAGGCGGTCTCGCGCGACCTCGTCTTCGCCTTCCTGCGCGTGCGCCCGGCCACGCCGGGCGACACGACCACCGTCTGTCCAGGACATTCGCCGTTCGGACTCGCGCCCGGCGCGTGGGACGAGCCACGCCGCGGCCGGGACGGCCGCTGGGCCTGCGACGGCGCCGCGTTCTGGGGACCCGTCCCCAAGCCCGGCGAAACGATCGAGGTCTCGCTCGACGCCCTCTGGTGGACTCGGGACGGCACGAACGCCGCCCCGCAGCGCCTCCGTCTCGAGACTCCCTTCCCGGGCAAATCGGTCGAGGCTGTGCTCGAGCCGCTGGAGAACTGGAGCGGGGTCGTCCTGCGCGCGACGCGCGACGTCGAAGACACGGAGCCCCGCCCCGCGACCGGGCTCTACCGTCTCCGCGCCGCGGAGCGCTACGACGAGAAGGGATTCCCGCCGGCCCTCGCCGCCCGCGTCCGCGCAATCCGCGCCGCCGTCGTCGCGCCTTTCGTCAAGTAAAAAAGACACCGAGCGCGGGAGGGGGCGTTGGTGAGCCGTCCCCCCTTTCGTCAAATGCGTGGACACCGAGCGC
>CAMNDA010000425.1 GCA_946534745.1 uncultured Verrucomicrobiota bacterium
CGTGCGGAAGGTGCCGGCGTAGGAGGCGGCATCCTGGGCGAGCGTGTAGTTGCGCGTCGCGCCGCCGCCCGTCACGGCGAGCGTGACCGTAACGTTCTGCGCGCCGTCGCCGACCGAGGCAACCGCGACCGAGAACGCGGCGTCGCGGAAACCGGCGGCTCCGTCGAGCGCGGCGGTGAACTCGGGATCGGAGAGGTCGGCCGGAACGGTGTAGGAGACGGGTTCGCTCCAGCTCTCGTGGCCGAGACGGGCGTTGGAGAGGCGGGCGATCAGCCAGACCGTGTCGCCGGGCTGCAGGGAGAGGCCGGGGACCGTCGCGGTCGCAGTCGTTTCGCCCGGGAAGGCGAGCGGGGCGACGGAGGCGGAACCCTGCCAGGCCGTAGGGTCGAAGGGATCGGCCGGAATCGCGGAGGGCCGGTAGTAGACGACGAGCGCGTCGTCCTCGTCGTAGCTGCGGTAGCGCAGCGGGACGAGAAGCGCGCTTCCGCTGCGGGCGGGGGCGCCCGCGGCGGCGACGTAGCCGTAGCCGATCCGCGTGCGCAGCAGTGAACCGTCGCCCGGGTCGGAGAGGTTCGACCACTTGTCCACGTCGGCGGCGGTCACCGACGTCGTGCCGTTGGTGTTCCAGCCGAGGCCGGTGGTGTAGCCGAGGTTTCCGACCTTGCCGCCGTAGCCCTTGCCGCCGGACCAGTCGTAGACCCAGACGCGGATGTCGTGCCAGCCGGATTCGGCGTAGGTCTTCGACACCTGCGTGATCGTCTGGTAGCCGGAGGAATTCCCGAGGTCGGTGAACATCGTGCCGTCGAGTTCGATTGCGACGCCGTCGTCCACGTTGTGGAAGAAGTTGTAGGCGACGCCCCCCTCGAACCACATCTGGCCCTCGTAGACGAACGTCGTGTTGTCCGCCCACTTGTAGGTCTTTCCGGAAAGCGGGTTCGCGACCGTCGGGCCGGGATTGCCGGTCACGTCGGCCATGATCGTGCCGAGGACGCGGTCCGCGTCGGCCTGCCCGTAGGCGCCGACCGACCAGTCCGGATGCTCGCTCTTCGTGCAGCCGTACTTGTGCTGCGTGAGGCCGGGGCGGTACTCGGGGGCGGACGGATCGCCGGCGGGGCGCGGGAGCGTGGTCGTCATCGTGGCGCCGAGCGAGGCGCCGTAGCCGGCCGAGTTGGTCGCGAAGAGCTCCACCGTGTAGGTCGCCTCCGAGGAGAGCGGCGTGAAGGAGAACGAGCAGGGGCCGGCCGCGGAGCGCGATCCGAGCAGGCCGGAGCGCACGGCGAGGCCGGGCGCGGAGGGCGTGAAGACCGCGTAAAGGTCGCAGGACGTCGAGCCCTCGCCGAGCGAGGCGAGGTCCACGGAGAGCGTGGCCCCGTTCGAGGTCGCGGAAACGCTCATCGTACCGCTCGGGAAGGTCGCCGGGACGCCGGACGTGAAGCCCGTCGTCGCCTGCGTCGAATCCGAACCGCAGACGAGCGTGGCGCGGACGTAGTAGGGCGTGTTCGGCTCGAGACCGGCGAGCGGCACCTGGTAGGAGCCGATCGCGTTCACGGTGCGGGTGTCCGCGACGACCGCGCCGGAGAAGTCCGCCGAGGTCGCCCGTTCGAGCGTCAGCGTCCCGGTTCCGCCCGGAAGCGCGGAAACGGTCACGGAGACGGTCGCCGAGAGGCCGTCCACGCCCGTGCATTCCACGCCCACGACGGGTCCGTCCGGCGCGATGTCGGTGAACGCGATCATCTGCAGCGGCTCCATCGAGAGGTGGACGGAGCCGGAGGAGACGGTCTCGGCGGACCAGTCGACCGTGCGGTAGACGCGCCCCTTCGAGGTCTGGAGGTTGAAGTCTCCCTCGTAGGGCTCCGTCGAGAGGTTGATGACGGCCCAGTAGTTCCCCGCGGCCGTCGTCCAGCGGCGGACGGTCCGGTCCGAGCCCCAGTATCCGCCGGACAGGACGGTCGACTTCGTGGCGGGGAGCGACAGGAAGTTGAGGTTGAATTCGCGGACATACGGCGCATCGAGACGGTCCAGGTTGGAGCCGAAGAGATATCCGATCATCGTCGGATCGTTCATCGCCATCGCCCACAGTTCGGAAATCATGACCGCGCGGCCCGCATGGTCGAAATCCATCGTGTAATAGCCGCAGAAGCCGGGTTCCGCCACGCCGTTCTCGTCATGGAGGTTGTTTTCGTTGAGCGAATAATGTCGCATCAGGAACAGGTCGTCCGTCGAGTTGCGGTATTTTTCCGACGTCGTTCCGAGAAGCACGTGGTAGACGCAGCTGAAGGGGTAGCAAAGCGCAAGATCGGTCCGGTCGGCGTAGTTGTCATAGTCGTCGGCGGGACAGGAATGGTTGATTTCGTAGTTTCCCCAGGTGGGGAAGTCCGTGTCCAGTGCCTCCGCCCAGTATCGCTGGTTCATGTACGGAGTCTGGTTGACGACGCCGCTTTTCCCGGAAAGCTGGCGCCATGTCTTTCCGCAGAACGTCTTGTCGGCGTCCGTGCTTTCGCGGACATGGATCGGATTCTGCCAGCCGTTCATGCGGTTGCCTTTCACCCCCCAGAATTCACCCGGTTCGGCCATGCAGGAGTCGTAGAAGAGTTTTGCGCCGGGGAGTCCGTTCTCCTTCAGATACTGCTTGGCCCCCTCGAAGAAATCGCGGCGCTTGAGATACCACCAGGCCCTGTATTCCTGGTACAGCGCGGTCGTCTCATAGGATCCGTTGTTGTAGATGTCGGCGCGCGTGACCGCGGTTCCGGCGGCCGTGCGGCCCGTCTCTTCGTTGAAAAGGGCGATCGTCCTTGGCCCGAAGCCCATCGGCATCTGGCCTCGGCTGCGGATGATCGCCCCGAGGAAATTGGCCCGACTCTTCTTCTGGACGATCGAAATGTCGAGCAGATCCTGGAAATCCGCCAGCGTCTCGGGCAACGTCACGTCGGCCAGACTGTTGTAGACGTAGGACTGGTTGGAGAACAGATACTTGTTGGCTTCATTGGCCGCGGAGTCCAGCGTCCACGGGCGATAGGCATCGTTGATGCCCAGCCCCCCGGGACCGCGGCTGCCGGAGTACTCGTAGATGGGCAGAATGTAGTGGCCCTCCTCGGCCATGTGGTCCAACGTGGCGTCCCAGTAGTTCGCCGCGGAGCTCCACTTTCCGTGGTTTCCCAAATACTGCTGGTAGCCGAATTCAAGAAGGTCGCGCGAAGTGGCGTTCATGCCGAGCATCGACATGAGGCGGGCCTTGCCGACATAGAAATCGGCCGGCGTCGAATAGGAGTCGAGGCCGTCGCCGTCGCCCATCTCCTCGCGGCTCGTGACGACCCGGCGGGGAACATCGCCCGCGGGATAGTGGATTTCGGGTTTCGCGGCCGCGTAGTCCGAAACGTGATACAACCGAATCGCCC
>CAMNDA010000426.1 GCA_946534745.1 uncultured Verrucomicrobiota bacterium
GCGCGGTCCACGACGCCATCCGCGCCGAGTGGGCCTGGCCGGACGCCGCAGCCCGCTCCGCCCTCGCCCGCCGCCTCGCGGCGGAGGCCGTGGCGGCCGACAGGGCCGCCGCGGAGAAGGCGGCGAAGGCCGCCGAGGAAGCGGCACTCTTCGCGGAGGAGACGTCCGCGGCCGCGGAATAGCCAGCGGGTCCGCGCATCGGACCATATGGTCAAATCCGGACCGTCCGGTCCGTTTTTGACCATCCGTCCTGCACCGCCCCGAGCCGGCGGGGCGAGCTCTCCGGGCGAGCCGCCATGCAGGAACGTCCCGCCGGCGCGGGGCGTCTGCCGCCGTGGCGGGGTGCGACACCCCGCCACGGCGTGCAAAGTCGCGAATCCGGTGAAATTCTG
Source organism: uncultured Verrucomicrobiota bacterium (assembly GCA_946534745.1). Lineage (GTDB taxonomy): Bacteria > Verrucomicrobiota > Kiritimatiellia > RFP12 > UBA3636 > UBA3636. The sequence goes on from CAMNDA010000426.1 coordinate 393, forward strand.
CCCTTTCTCCCGGTATACCATCCGGATGCCGCGCTCTGGCACGCCCCCTGCTCCCTTGAAGGAAACCCTTCGACCACCAGACCACCAGACTACAAGACCACCAGACCAACGAAAGGAAACCGCATGGCGAAATTCAAACCCGAAAACAACTCGTTCCGCACGAAGGAGGCGATCCGCCTCCTCCTCAACCTGCTCTCCAACATCCGCGAGCACGTCGATGACAGCGACGCGTTCGCCGCGCCGGCCCAGCTGCTCGACAACGAGGCGGTGAAGCGCTGGTACGACGCCGAGATCCCCCTCAAGACGCGCCGGGAGGTCGACCGCGGCCAGCGCGGCCGCGACACCGTGTGCTTCCAGGACTGCACCTCGGAGCTGCTCCGCTGCCTCTGGTGCGAGAAGGCCGTCCGCCCGGCGCTCCTCCGCCTGCTCCGATCCCTCAAGGTCCCCGCGCGCAAGGGCGCCGACCCGTGCGGGCGGCGCTTCGCGGAGTTCTGCGACCTGATGCGCTTCGACGAGACCGAGCGCGACGTCCTCCTCGTCTGCTACCTCGTGTGGGCGGACCTCCTGGCGTGGCCCACATGCGAGAGCCGCAACCGCGCCTCTCCCCAGCGCGTCGAGGCGATCGCGATGTTCGCCGACCGCAGCCTCCCCGAGGTCCGCGCGGCGCTCGCGCCGACCGCGCCGCTGCGCCGCTACGGCTGCATCGACTCGGACTTCGACTTCGTCGGCGAGATCGCCGCCTACCTCGACGGCCTCTCGAAGGAGCCGCTCGCGAGCCGCCTCTACCGCCGCGACGCGGAGAAGCCCCTCCCGTGGGCCTGGTTCGGCCGGACCGCCGAGAAGCACGGCGCGATCCTGCGCAGGCTGCTCGCCCCGGGCCGCGGCCCCGCCAACGTCCTGCTCTACGGCGCCCCCGGCACCGGCAAGACCAGCTTCGCCCGCGCCCTCGCCGCCGAGACCGGCCGCGAGTGCTGGTTCGTCGCGCAGAACCCCGACGACGAGCGCCGCGCCCGCGCCGCCTCGACGCGCTTCGGTGCGCTCCGCGCGTGCGACGGCCGCGTCGACCCCGACCGCGGCCTCATCGTCGTCGACGAGGCCGACGACCTGCTCGCCGACGGCGACAAGGGCACGCTCAACGCCGCGCTCGACGCGCTGAAGACGCCCACGGTCTGGATCTGCAACGCCTCGCCGCGCCGCATGGACGAGTCCAACCGCCGCCGCTTCGACTACTCGATCCGCTTCGACGCGCTCACCGACGCCCAGCGCGCCGGCATCTGGCGCAACCAGATCGAGCGCGCCGGCCTCGCGAAGATCCTCCCCGCGGACGCCCCCGAGGCCTGGTCCGCGCGCTGGCCCACAAGCGCCGGCGGCATCGCCGGCGTCCTGCGCAACGTCTCGCGCCTCCGCCCCGCCGCCAAGGACGCGCCGGCCCTCGTCGAGAGCCTGATGGCGCCGCACTGCGAGCTGATGGGCCTGCGCGAGGCGGACGACCGCATGCTCCCCGCGAAGGACTATTCGCTCGAGGGCCTCGCGCTCACGTCCTCCGTCCCCCTGCCGCGGATCGTCGAGGCCGTGCGCGCCTTCCGCGCCGAGCTCGAGGCCCCGGAGGCGGAGCGCGGCGTCGACCGCCCCCGCCTCAACCTCCTGCTCTCCGGCCCCCCCGGAACGGGCAAGACCGAGTTCGTCAAGCATCTCGGCTCCGAGATCGGCGCCAAGGTCGTCGTCAAGCAGGGCAGCGACCTCATCAGCTGCTTCGTCGGCTCCACCGAGCAGAACATCGCCGCCGCCTTCCGCGAGGCGGAGAACGAGAACGCCATCCTCTTCCTCGACGAGGTGGACGGCCTCCTCCGCTCGCGCGGGCTCTCGCAGCACTCCTGGGAGGTCACGCAGGTGAACGAGCTCCTGCAGCAGATGGAGAACTTCCGCGGCATCCTCGTGTGCGCGACGAACCACTCCGACAACCTGGACCCCGCCACGGTGCGCCGGTTCACGTTCAAGGTGGCGTTTGACTACCTGAAGGACGAGGGCAAGGCGCTCTTCTTCGAGCGCTTCTTCGGCCTGCCGCTCGCGGCGCGAGACCGCGTGGAGCTTGTTTCCATCCCGGATCTGGCGCCCGGCGACTTCCGCACCGTGCGGCAGGGTCTGCGCTACCTCGGCGGCGCGGCGGACGCCGCCGCGATTCTCCGCGCCCTGCGCGAGGAGAGCGACGCCAAGCGCGACCGCGAGGCCGGCCGTTCCCGCCGGATCGGCTTCTAGCGCGGCTCCGGCCCGCCCGTGGCCGCGCGCGCGGCCGCTGCCCCTCTTTCGGGTGGCGGCCGCCGGCGGCCGCGGCGCTCGCGAAATTTTTTTTGAATATCGGTTAACGCCGGCGCGTCCCACCGGTACAATACGCCGATGCATGAAGAGTGGCCGCCTTGTGCGGCCCGCCAACCGACGGTCCCGCCAGGGACGGCACGGTGGATCCGGGAAAGGCCCGGCATGCGCCCATGATCAAGACCTCGCACGGCGGACGTGCGCGACAGAGTCGCCAGCCCGCCCGCCATGCATCGGCCGGGAAAACACAATCGAAACAACCCTTCCATCGAACCGCAGATCCCTCGTCCGGCGCGAGCCGGACCCTCCGCCTGCCGAACGCGGGTGGAAAACGGACGGTCTCGCCGCTTAGGGGACAAGGGACCCTTCCCGCGGAGGCGCGGAGGACGCCAGAGGATAGAAGGCGAATGATTAAAAACGGACCAGGAGAGAACAAAATGGAGCACTTCGAACGGAACGAAACGAATCGGATCCACGCCGGCGCGGGGTCGAACGGCCACGCCCCCAAGGGTGGGGCCCCCGTTGCGGAGGCGGAGAACGGAACTTGGCACGCGGACTGCTTTGAAGGCGCCGCACAGGAAGGGAGCAACATGGAGCACGACACGAACAACACCGACAAGGAGCAGAACACGAACGACGAGAACAAGGTCCTTCTCACGGAGGAGGAAATCGACGAGGGGATGAAGGCCCACGAGGGCCTGGTCCGGCACCTGGCGGGCCGGATGGCGGGCGCCCGGGGCGGGGAGGCGGACGACGACCTCCTCCAGGAGGGGCGGGTGGGGCTCTGGGAGGGGCTCCGCCGCTTCGACAAGGCGAGGTGCATGCAGCAGAGCACCTACGTGGGGTGGTGGATCCGGAGGAACATCCTCCGGGAGCTGGAGAGGCGGCGCCGGTACGGGGGATTCTTCGCCGCATCCCTCCAGGACCCCGTCGGCGAGGACGGCGAGACCACGCGCGGGGACCTCTACGCGGACACCCAGGCCGCGGATCCCGCCGAGGAGACGGACTGGGAGGAGGCGCTGGATGGCGTCCGGGAACGGATGGCGACGCTCCGTCCCGGCGACCGCGAGGCGGTGGAGCTCTACTTCGGGCTCAAGGACGGGACGCCGCGGACCTACAAGGAGGTGGCGGAGAGCCGGGGGTACTCCACGACGCGGGCCCACAAGGTCGTCCGCCGGGCCCTGGACGGGCTCACGCCGCCCCCCGCGGCGTAGGGCGCCCGGGGCCGGGAGTGCCGGGCGGCGCTCCCGGCCCCGAATGCTGAATGCTGAATGCTGAATGCCGAATGCTGAATGTTGAATGCCGAACGAGCCGAAGCGACGCGGGGCGTCGCACATCGGGAGAAAGAAAAATTTCCGGGAACGGTAAAAAACGGACCGGAACCCCGGTAGAATTACCTTCGTTCGGTATTTTCACCTCTAACCTCTAACCTCTCACCTCTCACCTCCAACCAACGGAATCCGAAATGTCCTCCATCCACAAAATCCTCGACCCCCTCTCGCCCTTCATGGCCGAGAAGAAGCTCCAGTTCCTCCGCAACGCGGCGCTGCGCCTCGACCGCGACCTGCACGACGACGGCTTCTTCTCCGACGCGGCGGACCTCTTCCGCGACCGCGCGGACGCGCTGAAGGCCTGCGCGGCCGCGTTCCGCATCGACGGCATGGACCGCTTCGGCCGCCCGCGCCTCAAGCCGGGCGCGAAGAAGGCGGAAGAGAAGCGCCCCGGGCGCGCGAACGGCATCGGCGCGGACGGTCCGGATCCGGACGGACCGGAGATGATCGACGCCGACGAGTTCTTCCATCTCGACGACGACGAGCCGGACTACCGCCCCGAGCCGGGCTCGGAGCGCGACCGGACGGACGTCCCGGAGGGAAGCCCGTTCGAAAAGAGCCGCCCGCTCCGGATGGGGTTGCGCGACGTCTGGCGCAAGACCGACGGCATCGACGAGCTGCGCCGCGCCGTGGCGCGCCGCGCGGACCGGGCCGTGGCGGATTCGCTCGCCGCGCCCGGCGGCGCGTCGGCGTCGCGCCGCGACCCGGCGCGCAGGCGCGTGCGGGAGCTGCGCCGGCTGCTGCGCCTCTCGGCGCTCGAGACGGACCTGCTCGTCTTCATGCACCTGTTCTACCGGGACGAGTGCGACTGGTTCCGGTGCATCACGACGGACCCGTTCCCCTCGTCGCGGGGGCAGATGGCGTTCATCCGCATCGCGGCCGGCGTGCTCGACGCGAAGGTCGAGGACGTCCGCGCCGCGCTCTCGGCGGACGGCCCGCTCGTGCGCTACGGTCTCGTGAACGAGGAGGACTTCGCGCTCGCCCGGCGCGTGGGCCGCTTTCTCAACGGAACCGGGAAGTGCGACCTGCGCAGCGCCTTCTACAGGACGCTCGAGACGGAGCCGCTGCCGTGGGACTTCTTTCCGAAGGAGACGCGGGAGCACGGCGAGACCATCGCCGCGCTGGCGCGCGCCGACCGCGGCGGGCGCGGGCTCGACGTCATCCTCCACGGCGTCGCCGGCGCCGGCAAGACGAGCTTCGCCCGCGCCCTCGCGGAGAAGCTCGGGATGCGCCCGGTGGGCGTCGCCATCGACGAGACGGAGTCCGAGGACCGCCGCCGGGAGATCCGGACCGGCTCCGGCGGGCAGGCGGCCTTCCGCCTCGGCGCGCTCGCCGTCGCCGAGCGCCAGTGCGACCCGGAGCGCGACCTGCTCGTCGTGGACGAGGCGGACACGCTGCTCGCGGCGGTCGGCCCCAACCGCCTCAACCGCGCGCTCGACGCCGGCCGGTTCGTCCGCGTGTGGCTCTGCAACCTCGACCCGGAGAGCGCGCTTCCGGAGTCCAACCTCCGCCGCTTCGACTACGCCGTGGGCTTCGAGCCGCTCGGCGCGCGCGAGCGCACCGCCATCTGGCGCAACTGCGCGGCCCGGTCGGGCCTCGCCGGCGCGCTCGGGGAGGAGGACCTCAAGGCGCTCGCGGAGCGCTTCCCCGTCTCGGCGGGCGTCATCGCGCGGGTCTGCGACAACCTCGCCGCCACCGGCCTCGCGGAGCGCGAGGGGCGCGAGGCGGCGAAGGTCTTCGCGGAGCGGCTCCTCGAGAGCCACGCGAAGCTCCTCGGCGTGCGGTTCCGCCCCGCCTCGGAGAAGAAGAGGGTCTCGGCGGGCTATGTCCTCGACGGCCTCTCCGTGAAGGGCGACGTGCCGCTCTCCGACGTCCTCGCGGCGTCGCGGGAGTTCCTGCGCCGCGTCGCGGACGAGGACGAGGGCGACGGCGCCGAGCGCCGCGACCCGCCGCGCCTCAACCTCCTGCTCTCCGGCCCCCCCGGATGCGGCAAGACGGAGTTCGTGAAGTGGCTCGGCGAGCAGCTCGGGCGCAAGGTCGTCGCGCTCGGCGCGAGCGACCTCAAGGACAAGTTCGTCGGCGAGACCGAGAAGCGCATCGCCCGCGCCTTCCGCGACGCGGAGCAGGACGGCGCCATCCTCTTCTTCGACGAGGTGGACTCCTTCCTGCGCTCGCGCGCCGGCGCGGACCACAGCTGGGAGGTCTCCGAGACGAACGAGCTGCTGGCGCGGCTCGAGGACTTCAAGGGGCTCTTCGTCGCGGCGACGAACTTCCCGTCGTCGCTCGACCCGGCCGTGCTGCGCCGCTTCACGTTCAAGCTCTCGTTCGGCTACCTCACGGAGGCGGGCAAGCGCACGTTCTTCGAGCGCTACTTCGGCGACGCGCTCACGGACGCCGAGGCCGCGGAGCTGCGCGACATCCCGGACCTCTGCCCGGGCGACTTCCGGACGGTGCGGCAGCGCCTCGACTACCTGCCGGGCGGGCGCACCAACGCGCGGCGCCTCGCGGCGCTGCGCGAGGAGTCCGAGCGCAAGGCGGCCCTGCCCGCCGGCGAGGACTTCGAGCGCTCCGCCCGCGGTCGCCTGGGATTCTAGCGCAGCGCCACACGAAGACTTCTCTTCCCGCCGTCCGTCGCGACGCCGGCGTCACTCGTGGAAGACCTCGGCGCAGAAGGTCTCGAAGGAGGCGCCGGAGCGCCAGGCGTCGGCGGGGAGCCCGGCCTTGAGCGAGAGGTGCGCGAGGGTCGTGGCGAGGCCCCAGCCCTGTTCGGGCGCGACCTGCGGGAGGAAGACGGCGAAGCGGCGGCTCTTCTCGAGCGTCATGCCGTCGCGTCCCAGGACGATGTCCCGCCACGAGGCGACGGGCGCGGGCGGCGTGAGCGCGGAGACCTCGACGCGCAGGCCCGGGAGCTCGTCCGGCGCGACCGGCTCGAAGCGCGGGTCCTCCAGCGCGGAGTCCGCGGCGCGGGCGGTCACGGCCTCGACGAGCGGTCGCATCGGGAGGATTTCGCCGATGCAGCCGCGCAGGGAGCCGTCGGCCTTGCGCGTGAGCGTCACGAACGCGCCCCGTTTCTCGCGCGTGGCGGCGGGTGCGTCCGCGGCGAAGTGGCGGGCGGGGAGCGGGCGTCCGGTGCGCACGGCGTGCTCGACCGCCTCGCGGGCGATGCGGAGCAGGAACGCGCGGTCCTCCGGGCCGAGCGCGCCGGGCGCGGCGGGCGCCCAGTCGGCGCGGCCCGCGAGGGCGGCGTAGCAGACGAAGCGCGTGAAGTCGCCGTCCGCGTCGGACGAGGTCGCGTAGCGCAGGAGGCGCAGGCGGGCGGCCTCCGGCATCGCGCGCAGCGCGAGCTCGATCGGGACGCGCCCGCAGATCGTCGCGCCCGTGCGGTCCACGACCGCGCGGAAGCCGTCCGCGTCGCGCGCCTCGATGCGCGCGGCCGCCTCGGCGTCGACCGCGGCGGCGCGTTCGCGCACCGCCGCGTCGCCGCGCGTGCCGTAGGGGGCGTAGTCGAAGTCCTCGCCGTAATGCGTAAAGTCGGATGAGACGACGAGCAGCGTGTCGGCGTCGGCGAGCTCCGCCAGCGCGCGGGCGCACATCGCCATCTGCTCTTCCCCGAGGGACCCCGCCACGAGCGGGACGACGGAGAAGCCCGGCGCGAGCGCGAGCTGCAGGATCGGAAACTCGATCTGCGCCGCGTGTTCGGCGGCGTGGACGCGGTCGTTGCGCAGGACGGGCGCGACGAGCTCGAGACGCCCCAGCCAGTCGCGGTCGATCGGGATTGCGCCGAGGGGCGTCGCGACCGCGTCGGACTCGGGCGCGACGAGACGGTTTTCGATCCACGCGCGGTGGCTGGGCGCGAGGACGACCGCGCGCTGGAACGACCGCCCGCGCACGGCGCGGACCGCGCGCCAGGCGACCGCGCCGGAATACGCCCAGCCCGCGTGGGGCAGGACGAGGACGTTCGCGCCCTCCGGCGCGACGGGCGCTGCGGCGTCCGCCGCCGCCTCGCGCTCCCACTCCTCCGCCATCCGGCGGATCTCCGTCTCCGAGGCGGGGTACCATGACCCGGCCAGCGAACTCTCGAGCGTTTTCATCCGATGTCCACGATTCCAGGGCGGCGATTCTACACGAACGCCGCGGGCGGGGCAAGGACGGCGTTTCGGTTGAACGTTTCTCCCCCCC
>CAMNDA010000427.1 GCA_946534745.1 uncultured Verrucomicrobiota bacterium
CCGGCCGCCTCGCCCGCTACGTGCAAGATCGTCCGCACGATGCTCGAAGGCGTGGTCGGGCCCGAGGGCACGGCGCGACGGGCGGCGGTTCCTGGACTCGGTATCGCGGGAAAGACCTCGACGTTTCCGATCAAGAAGGGGAATGTCTATTCGCAGGACTACCGCGCGATGTTCGCCGGCTTCTTCGAGTCGGGCGGACGGGCCTGGACGATCCTCGTCGTATTCGAGATTCCGGAGTCGACCCGATGGAAGGACGCCGGCGTCGTCGCGGCGCCCGTCTTCGCCAGAATCGCGTCCGGCATCCTCGGGATGCCGGAAGGCGAAGCGCCGTAGCCGCCGCGGACAGTGCCCTCGCGTGGCGGGGTGGGGACCCCGCCACGCGGGCGGAATCCGCGATCAGATTACCGATTCGGCGAGCCGGCGCCAGTGCGGGGCGAGGTAGAACGGCAGGGAGAGGAGCCGGAAGGGCTTGCGCGAGCCGTCGAGATCCGTGAAGGTCGTTTCGAGCCAGGAGGGCCTGTCGCCGTTGAAGCGCAGTCCGAAGTCGGAGCGCTTCTCGGTGATTTTGAAAAATGCTCCCTCCAGGACGTCAACTGGCGGCACATTCGCGCCAACATACTTCGATTTTACTTGGATCTGCTTGATTCGTCCCTTGTCCCGCCGCCCGGAATCGGCTATCCTTTCTCCCCGTGGCGCGCGGACGGGGAGAGACCGGCCCGCCGGGCTGTCCGGACGGGGCGCCAACGGCGGAGAGAGAGAAGGCAAGTCATGTTCGCTCACAGAATTTCGGTTGCGGCGGTCTGCGCGGCGGCGGCGGCGGCGATGGCCGGGCCGGCGTGGGAGGGAAAACTGGACGCCCCCGAATGGCCCGACGTGACGCCGCACTTCTACGACGCCGCGAACGACCCGGCGTGCAGCGTCCGGGGCCCGTACTTCGGGGGCCGCTTCATCTCCGCGGCCGCCGACGCCGAAGGGCGCGCCGGAGGCGCCGACCCCGCGCCGAAATACCGGCTGCGCCGCCGCTTCGAGCTGAAGGCCGCTCCCGCGGACGCCTGGCTCCAGGGAGTCGGCGACACGATGGCCACGTTCAGCCTCAACGGGCGCGTCGCCATGCGCTCCGCCTACGATCGCAGCGCGGCGGACGGCGTGCCGGCGTCCGCGAACGTCCGCTCCCTTCTCCGCGAAGGGGAGAACGTGCTGGACGTGGAGTACGCGATCAACGCCCGGATGGAGTACGGCGTGCGCAGGCCCTACCCCGGCGGCGTGCTGGCGGAGCTCTTCGTCGCCTACGCCGACGGAACGACGGAGCGCATCGACACCGACGACTCGTTCGAGTCGTCCGTGGACGGAAGGGCCTGGACGGGGGTCGTCTGCTCCGACCCGCCGCCGGCGCCGCCGCGCTGCACGCGCCTCGCCTACCGCGACTTCGCCCGCCCGCAACGCTTCCTCGGCGGCGGGCCCGGGTCGCCGCGCGTCCGGGCGGGCGAGACGGCGGCGCTCCGCTACGAGTTCGAGGGGGCGCCGCCGGAAGGCGACTTCGAGGCCGACCTCGCGCTGCGCCGCGGCGACGCCACGTGGTGGGAGGAGACGCTGTCGCTCGGGAGCTCGAACGTCGTCCGCCTCGCGGACGGCCGCTGGCGGCTGGAGATTCCGTTCGAGACGCCCCTCTACTGCCATTCGGGCGAATACGAGATCCGGCTCTCGTCCTCCGCCGTCTGCTGCGACGGGGGGGAATGGCCCGGAGGACGCCTGGGGATCTCCGCGCGCAAGGCGTCCGACATCCCCGGCTTCGACCATCCGGTCCGGGCCGAGGTGAAGCCGGTGTCGGGCGTGCCCACGGTCCATCTGGACGGCACGCCGTTCCCGCTCCTGTGGGGCGGCGTCCAGTACCTGCGGCGCCCGGACCGCCTGCCGCGCCACAGCGACATGCCGCTCACCGCGGTCACGGTCTACAACAATTGCGTGGACTGGCATCCGCGGCTCGGTACGTACGACTTCTCCTCGTTCGACCGCATCGCCGAGAAATACCGCCGGGCGAATCCCGACGCCTGGTTCGTCTGGGACCTGTCGGTCTACCCGCCGGCGGACTTCGCGCAGCGGCACCCGGAGGAGATGGCCGCCGACGAAACCGGGGACATCGTCCCGGCCAGCCGCTTCAGCTGGAGCTACGCCTCGCGGCTCGGGCTCGACGAGATCAAGGAGATGACGGAGCGCGCGATCCGCCGTCTGGAATCGTCCCCCTACGCCAACCGGATCATCGGCTACCGCGTGAACTCGGGCGTCACGGTGGAATGGCTGGGATGGGACGCGAAGCCCGGCCACGTGCGCGACTTCTCGGACGTCAACAAACGGGACTTCGCGGCGTTCGCCGCCGAACGGTATCCCGGGCTCGCGGACCCGCATGTCCCCGACCTCGCCGAGCGGCAGGCGCTCGATTCGCCCCTGGACGTCCTCTGGGACGGGGAGCGGCATCGGAACGCGATCGCCTACATGGACTACAACTCGTGGATCATCGCGAAGGACGCGCTGGAGGCGTGCGGGCACGCGAAGGACGTGCTGCGGTCGCTCGGGCGCACCAAGCTCGTGGGGACCTACTACGGCTACACGTTCTACCTGAACGCGAGCGGGTTCGACCAGTGGCGCGGTCACTTCGCCCTCAAGACGCTGCTGGACGGGAACGACGGGCGGATCGACTTCCTGCTTTCGCCCCAGAGCTACGGCGAGCGCCGGATCGGCGACGCCTGCGGCGACATGAAGCCGTCCGCCACGCTGAACGCCGCCGGCATCCTGGCCGTCAACGAGGACGACACGCGCACGCACAACCGGATCCGGCCGAACTTCTACGGCTTCAAGCAGACCCTGACCCCCGAGCAGACCGCCGCGGTGCTGCTGCGCGACGCGGCCGCCACGATGTGCCGCGGGGGCTGGCCGTACTTCTACGCGCTCGCGACGGGCGTCGACTGCGATTCCCCCGAATGCGCGAAAGTCGGCCGCGACGTGCTCGACGCGATGCGCTTCTGCCTCGGGCGCCGGGTCGGCCGCCACGCCGAGGTGGCGCTCGTCGCGAGCGAGCGGTCGATCGTGTCGACGCCGTCGCTCAACCGGCGCCCGTTCGCCCGGACGGGCCGCTGGACGCAGGAGTACGCCCCCGACGGCACCGTGAAGCGCGCCGAGGAGAGGCTCGCGGTCTACAACGGCGAGATCTTCGGCGCCCTGCACACGAAGTTCGCGCGCTCCGGAACGCCGGTCGACTTCCTGCTGGCGGAGGACCTCGGCCGGTACGCCGGCGACTACAGACTTTACGTCTTCCTGAACCAGCTGACCTTCGACGACTCCGTCCGCGAGGCGGTGGAGCGGATCCGCGAGCGCGGCGCGACGATCCTCTGGCTCTACGCGCCCGGCTGGAGCAGGGGCAATTCGCTCGCGGACATGAAGGCCCTCACGGGCATCGAGTTCGAGCGCATCGCGGAGCCGACCGTGGCCGGCGTGAAGATGGAGGGCGACGGCCGCTGGATGGGCATGCCGGACGCGCAGGTCGCGCAGGCGTTCGCCCCGGTCGCGGCCGACGAGGTGCTGGGCGTCTACGCGAACGGCAAGCCGGGGCTGACGGTCTCGACGGTCGGCGGCTCGCCGTCGTACTTCTCGGGCGCGTGGCAGCTCGACATCCCCTTCATCCGGTCGCTCGCCGCGAAGGCCGGCGTGCACGTCTGGTGCGACTCGGACGATCCGATCGAGGCGAACGACGCGCTGTTCACGCTGCATGCGCGCACGGCGGGCGCGAAGACCGTCCGCCTGCCGCGCAGGACGACCGTCGTCGACCTGGTCGGCCGCCGCGTGGTCGCGCGCGACACGGACGTGTTCTCGTTCGACGCCGACCTCCACTCGACGCATCTGTTCTACTACGGCGACGACGCGGAGGAGTTCCTCCGGTAGCGCCCCGATTCTCCGAGAATGCCGCCGCGCGACTGCGTCGCGGGCGGCATTCGTCGTTTGTCCGCGGCGCGGGCGGCGTGCAGGGGCGCAACGGCGATTGACAAGCGCGCGGCGGCTCTGCTAGGCTTCGATTTATCGCACCGCGCACGGGCCAAAATCCCTCCCGCGGTCCGCGGTCCACTCCGGAAGGCCGGACGTCATGGACATCGAAGCCGCAAAATCGGACATTCTCGCAACGGAAGACCTGCTTGAGCGCGCGCTCAAGCTTTCGGGTCTTGTCACGGCTTTGTTCGCCGAACAGGGATATCGTCTCGTCGTTGTGGGCGGTTCCGCCGTCGAATTCTACACGGAAGGCGGCTACATGTCGGGCGACATCGATTTCTGCCGCTACCTTTCCCGCGCAATCCCCCTGCGGCTGGCGCAGGATGTCATGGCCCGGCTCGACGCGAAAGGAGGGCCGCGCAGTTGGCGCGTTCTCGGTCTTTTCGTCGACCTGCTCGGCTATCTCGAAAACGAATCGACCAGTCCGAAGCGGAAACTGGAAACGCCCTACGGCCCCATCGAAATCATCCCGCCGGAACTGGCCCTCGTGGAACGGGTTCTGGGCGCCTACTATCCGACCCCCTCGGAAGAGGCGGCGGTCGTCGCCAAGAAGATGATGGCGACGAGCCTCGCGGATCCGACGTTCGACTGGGCGGAGGCGGAACGGCTCGCCGACCTGCGCGATTTCAAGATCCTCCCGGAGTTCCGGGCGATGAAGAAGGAGGTCGAAGGTGGAAACGCCTGACATCGTCATTACCTGGGAAGAGTGGAAGCGCGGCCGCGAGGCCAAGCGCTCGCTTCTTCGCCGTCTGGGCCTGGACAAACCCTGCCGCCGCGCGGCGAGTTCTTCCGACAAACGTCTCCGACCGGCATTCGGCGGCGAACGCGGCCCGGCCTTCGTCGCCGAAGGTCCGGCGACTTACGACGGAAAGCCCGTTTAGGGAAACTGGCTTCCCTGGATCGGTTCCCGCGATCCGACCTCGCGACTTGCCGACTTGCCGACCCGCCGACTTGGTCCAAGTCGTCAAGTCGACCGGTCGCCAAGTCGTCACCGGCCGCGGCGCTCTGCGCCGCGGCCTTTCCTGCTTCAGGTAGAGCCGTCCGCGCTTGCAATCGCCGCTCAACGGCGATTGACAAGCGCGCGGCGGCTCTGCTATGCTTCGATTTGTCGCACCGCGCGCGGGCCAACATCCCTTCCGCGGTCCCCGCCGGAAGCCACGGGCCAAAAGCTCGGAGCGGAAAGCGGAGCGGCAAGACAAAAGAACCGATTTGCACTCGCAAATCCATTCGTTCGCTGGAAATCTGGACAATTTCCTATTCAGAACGGTGGCTGCGAGGTTGCGCGCAAGCGCGCCTCTCTCCTGCTTTCTGAATAAGGCCGTCCAGAGCCTCCAGCGAAAACAGCGGAGAGGCTTTCTTTCGTTCCCAAGGGCTTCTCGACAAACCCGGGGACAAAGGAAAACCGAGCTGTGCCAAAACCAATCAACCAATCCTTCCCGCCTGGAGTCGCGAAGGAACTCGGATATTACGTCTACCGCCTCGTCGATCCACGGACCGGACAGACATTCTATGTTGGGAAAGGCAAAGGGAACCGGGTCTTCCAACACGCCAACGCCATTGATCCGGCAAACTGGAAAGACCGTGACGAAGATGACGATGAATCTCTCGACGCCATCGGTGCCAAGGTCAAAACGATTCTGGAAATCAAGAACGAAGGACTTGACGTCATTGCCATCATTCATCGCCATGGTATGGATGAAAAGGAAGCGCTTGAAGTCGAAGCCGCTCTCATCGACGCCTATCCAGGACTCACGAACATCCAGAACGGACACGGCAGCGCCGACCGCGGTTGTATGTCCGTTGAACAGATTCTCCGAGATGCCAAGGCGAAGGAAGCCGACTTCGGCAACCGGATACTTCTGATCATCAAAATCCGGACTTCCGTCATTCTTGCGGCGGGAAGCGTTTACGAGGCAGTCCGGGCTTCCTGGAAAATCGACGAGGCGAAAGCGAAGGGGTTGCCCGTTCTTGCGGTCGAAAACGGAATCATCCGTGGCGTGTTCAGCGCCAAATGGCATTTGTCCGGCAACGGTCCGAGAAAAGAGTTTGACGGCAAGCCCATCGAAGAGACATGGGCCCGCGATCTTGTCGGCAGACGAATCCCCGAAGCATACCGCGGAAAAGCGGAAGCGAATCCCATTCGATACGTGAATGTCGAGTGACCATCATTTCGCCAACACCAACCCCAAGAACAACTCAGCCATGAAAACAACGAAACACGTTGTCCTTCGCGTCCAGGACAAACCGACATTCGGCACCATCGACGAAATCTGCAAGGCGACTGGAGTCGATCCCCGTTCCGTTCACCGCGGGTATCTGCGCAAGCCGGGGGCGCCGCTTCCATCCGACCCGGGAATCTACCTCTGGTGGCCGTCCGCGGACAACAAAAACTGGGACAACCATCTCTCCGAGGACGGCCTGACCCTCTGGTCGAAGTCCCGCAAGGAGCCGTTCTCGATTGCCGGTGTCATCGCGGCCGCCAATGCCGGCCGCCGCACGGCCGTGTTCTTCCGCGAGCCTCTGCTCGGAAAAGGATACCAGTTTGTCGGCGTGTTCAAGACCAATCTCGAGAAGTCCCGCAAACGGCTATTCCACGTGTTCGACCGCGTTTCGGACGAGCTGGAAGTCTGAAAAATCCAAACAACCTTTCTTACCATGAAACCATTCCAATCCATTCTCGCCGCCGCGTTGGTCGCAGCGGCCGTCTGCGCACCCGCGCAGTCTTTCCTCGACGTGGCGGATGCATCGCTCGACGCCCTTCGGGAAGGGCGCGAGCAGAATGCCGCGCCGGCAAACGTCCGCGCCATCTTCGCCAAGGCCAAGGCCGCGGCGGACGAGGACGACAAGCTCAATCTGTGCGGGTTCTACACGGGCATGAGCGAAGCGGACGCGCAAACTCTTGCCGGCCACTACGCGCTCAAAGACGACGAATGGTCGACTGAAGGCGATCCGGTTTACAAAATCCATCTTTCGCTCAAAGGCGTCCGTCGCGTGACGAAGGGCGGAAACACGTTCGACGAACTGGCACAAGCCGTCGCAAACCGCGTTGGAAGCCTGAAACAGGACTGGGAAACGAAAGTCTACGGTCTCAAGACCATCGATGGGATTTCCGTCACGATGTCCGAATCGTCCGGATTCAATATGGTCGACACGATCGAGAAAAAGAAAGCGGATGACGTGAGGGCCGCCGCCGAACGCAAGGCGCGCGAAGAACGCGAGGCCGCCGAACGCAAGGCGCGCGAAGAACGCGAAGCCGCAGAACGCAAGGCGCGCGAAGCCGCAGAACGCAAGGCAAAGGAAGAATCGCGACGTGTGGCACTTGCTTGGAAAGGAAAAACCAAGACAGTTCCGGTTTCGGGTTCTGTCGTGATCAATCTTCAGTCCGTCCCCGGGAATCTCTGGTTCGGACAATACGAGGTCACGCAGGCCCAGTGGGAAGCCGTCATGGGCGAGAATCCGTCGCGGTTCAAGAATCCGGACAATCCGGTTGAGCAAGTCTCATGGAACGACTGCCAGGAGTTTTTGAAGAAACTCAATGAGCTTCCGTCCGTCAAGAAGACAGGGTTGACCTTTCGATTGCCGACCAAAGAGGAATGGGAGCTGGCGTGCCGCGCGGGTGCAACGGGCGCCTATTGTCTTCTGGCCGATGGTACGGAAATCACGGTGGACACGCTCGGGCAGGTCGCGTGGTTCGATGACAATTCCGACGGCAAGACTCATCCCGTCGGACAGAAGCAGCCGAACGCCTTTGGGCTCTACGATATGCACGGCAATGTGCGGGAGTGGACTTCGACTGCGGTTGGCGAGTCCCGCGTCCGTCGCGGCGGCGGCTGGGACGGCTCGGTCTGGCTCTGCGAGTCCTCCCTCCTGGACTGGGACTGGCCCTCCCACCGGTACGACGACCTCGGCTTCCGCCTCTGCGCCTCCGGCAGGGCTGACTAAGGCTCCGGCAAGCAAGAAAGCGAGCGGAGAAAGGGGAGGGGGAGCGAGCCGCGCGGAGCGCGGTGAAGCCCCTCCCCA
This sequence comes from uncultured Verrucomicrobiota bacterium, assembly GCA_946534745.1. Taxonomy (GTDB): domain Bacteria; phylum Verrucomicrobiota; class Kiritimatiellia; order RFP12; family UBA3636; genus UBA3636. The sequence continues at coordinate 8,056 of CAMNDA010000427.1, forward strand.
AGCGGAGCGAGCCCGCGAATAATATGGAAGAGCGTTCCGAAACCATTCAGCTCACCGAAGAATTGACGCAGTTGGAACGTTGGGGCTTTCACAACGTCGCCACGGAAATCGGTAGCTTCCTGTTTCCGGGAGCGGGAATCCTGACCGGACTCGTGTTGTTCTGCTTCAATCCCGTGTGGTGGATTGTCGGTCCGGTTTTCGCTGCGGTCGGCCTCCACCGCCTTGAAAAGGGCGATTTCACGGGCGCCCGCAAGGCGCTCTGGTGGGGCCGCGGCGTCAACTGGGCGATCGTCTTCGCGGTTGTCTTCTGGGGCTTCCTCGCCCTCCGTTCCAAGGCCGGGCAGTAGTCCGGCCATTCAACGCCCGGCCGTCGCGGGGCGCGCATGCGCTGCGCGACGAGCCGGACTTGCGAATACGTCCGGCCTCGGCGGCTCGGCGGAGACGCCTCGCTCCACCTCGGTCGCTTCCCGCAACACGGTTGGAGAATGTGGTTTAACGAGCGATCCAATGCGATTTCACCATGTGTGATTTTGACCTCTTTCGCTTCTTCGAAGACGGAGATCCGCGTGTAAACAAGTCGCGCGGAGTGCGGAGGATGCCGCGTCCGCCGCAGGACGGGGCTCCTCCGACAACCGGCGGAGCCACATTCGTTTTATCCAGAGATTTTTCGGATTTTCCGAATCGGATTTTCCGAAATATTCGCCGCGAGCACGGCGGCCAATGTCCGTGGCGGGGGTGCACACACCGCCACGCCGAGATTCGGAATAGTTGCAACTTGACAGAAAAACGGCGAAAATGCTAGGTTTTCGCCGTCGTGCGTGAAAGGAAGTCCAGATGGCTGATTTGAGTCCCTCTCCGTCCTCCGGGTCGCCGTCCGCGGCGGCGTCCTGGAGCCGGGATGCCGCCGAGGGCCTCGTCGCCCGTTGGTGCGACGCCCTTCTCGCGCGGCAGATCGCGGGGACGGGCGACCCGATGCTCGACGGCGCGATCGCGTGCCCCGCGTGCGGCGTCCTGCACGGGCGCGTCGGCGACCTCGCCTATCCGCTGGCCTATCGCTGGGAACGCACGGGCGACGCGAAGTACCTCGCGGCGGCGGAGCGGGCCGTGGAATGGACGGAGGCCGCGATGCGCCGGGCGGACGGCGGCCTCTACAACGACTTCCAGAGCCAGTGGTGGGCCATCACCGTGTTCGCGCAGATCGCCCTCGGCAAGACGCTTCTCCGTTTCGGCGACCGGCTGCCGCGGGACCTGCGCGCGCGCTGGAGCGCGCTCTTCGCGCGGGACACGGACTTCGTCGCCCGGCGGTTCGACGAGTCGTTCGTGGAGTCCACCAACGTGAACTATCCGGCGTCCTTCTGCGAGGCGATGGCGCTCGCCGGGCGCGTGCTGGGCGACGCCGGCCGGACGGCTCTGGCCCGTTCGATGGCCGACCGCGTGATGAAGTCGTTCCTGCCGGACGGACTTTTCACGGGCGAAGGCGCGCCGATGTCGCACCGCTCGCCGCGCGGGCACGCGTACGTCGATCTCGGCTACAACCTGGAGGAGTCGCTGCCGTCGCTGTTCGCCTATGCCGAGCTCTGCGGCGACGGGCGGATGAAGGACGCCGTCCTCGCCTCGGCGGCCGCGCACGCCGAGTTCCTCCTCCCCGACGGCGGCCTGGACGACTCCTTCGGGAGCAGGAGCGCGAAGTGGACGTACTACGGCAGCCGCACGTCGGACGGCCTGCTGCCGATCCTCGGCGCCCTCGCCAAGTCGGGCGTGCCCTGGGCCGCGCGGGCGATGGGGCTCCACCTCGGTCTGCTCGCGCGCTGCACGAACGCCTCCGGCCTGCTGGCGGGCGGCGTGCAGTACGGGGCGGCCGGCGAGCCGGCGTGCATCCACCATTCGTTCACCCACGCGAAGTCCGTCGTCGACGTCCTCCTGGACGATTCGATCCCCGAGCGGGGCGGCGACGCGCCGCTGCCGCGCGAACGCGCCTACGGCCTCAAGTCCTTCCCCTCGATCGGCGTAGCGCTCGCCGCCGTCGGGCCGTGGCGCGTCACGTTCGCGGGCGGAGACTCCTTCGCGCAGGGCATGACCGGGCTTCGGATTACCGGCGGCGGACCGTCGCTCGCGTGGCACGAGGCCGTCGGGCCGCTCGTCGTCGGCACGATGGCGGACTACGCGATCGTCGAGGCGCGGAACCTGCAGGACCTCCGCCACGAGCGGACGGTCCTTTCGATGACGCCGCGCATCGAGGCGAACGATTCTTCGAGCTCCGCGCGGGACGCGGACGCCGAGATGGAGGCGACATCCGCCGCGGGCGCCGTCGAATGCCGCGCGAAGGGCCGCCTGACGGGACCGGACGGAACGCGCGGCGTGGCCTACGAGCTCGTGTCGCGCGTGGACGAAAAAACGTTCTCGATCGGCGGCACGTGCGAGGCGGACGCGCGCTTCGTGCTTCCCGTCGTCGCGCTCGCCACCGACCGCGTCGAAATCGGGAACGGCCGCGTCCGGATCGAGCGTGGCAATGCGGTCGTCACGATCGAATCCGACCTGCCGTTCGAACTTACCAAGACCGACCGCGGCGACCGCGCCTTTTCCCCGATCGCGGGATTCCTCTACGCCTACCTGACGGCGCCCCTCCGCGCCGGCCGCGCGTTCTCCGCGCGGATCGTCGTTGGATAGAAAAGTCGCCGAGTCGACCGGGCGAGGGGTCGGGACGCGGATTTTTCCGCGTGACTTGCGGGGCGGGGTCTGCTAGACTTGGCGGCGCTGAAGGGGAAGACGCCATGTGCAAGCTCGACGAGATCCTCGCACGCCGCGACGAAGTGAACGAGCTCGCCCGGAAGAACCGGGCGGGCCGGATGTTCGTGTTCGGCTCCTGCGCCCGCAAGGAGGAAACGCCGGAGAGCGACATCGACTTCCTCGTTTCCTTCGAACCCGGCGCGACGCTCTTCGACCAGGCGCGTCTCGGGCTCGCCCTCCAGGAGATGTTCGGGTGCAAGGCCGACGTCATCGCGTCGTCGGCGTTGGACGATCCGGATTTCGGTCCGCACGTCAGGAAGGACCTGGTGGCCGTATGATTCCCGACCGACTCCGCATCGCCCACATTCTCGACTCGGCGGCTCAGCTGTCCGAACTCGTCTCGCAGCCGAAGGAAGTCGCGTTGTCGGTTCGGGCCAACCGGGATTCCCTCTGCTACAACTTCATTCTCATCGGAGCAACAAGCCGAAACGACGGATAACCCATCGTCCCCCACGCCTTGAGCATTGCGCATTGAGGACCCACCCCGCCACCCAGAACCCTTTGACCACAAACTAACCACCTTGCAATTCTGCAAGAGTCGTCTCCCCGAATCCGTGGAAAGATTTCGTTGACGACACATGCGGAAGCGCGCGCCCGGGTGGCGCGCCTTCCTTCACGTGTTTCAACAAAGGCCACTTCCACGGAGCCTGGGGAGAGACACCGGAGGAAGGCGCTTTTCTTTTCCTTGGCGCCGGAATCCGAAATCGGTAAAATGAAGTTTGCCCATCCCCACGCCGTCCCCTCGTTCCTACGGTCCCCCAAGTCCCCTTGATTCCTCGCGCCAAGTCCGCAACGTCCGCAAAGAAAGGAAATCCGCAATGAAGAAACTCGCCATCCTGCTTCTCGCCCTCATCGCCGCCGCGCGCGCCGCGGCGGACGACGCCGCGCTCGTCACGCGGCGCTACGACGTCCTGCCCAGCATCGAGTCGTATTTCACGCCGGGTTCCGGCAATCCGGGCGATCCGTTCGTCCTCCGGGTCTGCGGTCAGGGCGACAACGGCGCCGGCGTCGGGGACGCGCTCCGCGACTACGCGGCCGA
>CAMNDA010000428.1 GCA_946534745.1 uncultured Verrucomicrobiota bacterium
GGCGGCGCGGGCCGGCGACGAGCCCGTCCGCGCGGGCGCGCGCCTCCCGGTCCGCCGGGTCGAGGGCGATCATCCGGTCCAGGGCGGAGAGGACGGGCCCGGCCTCGGAGAGGGCGCAGTAGTCGAGATCCCCCGTCCATTCGCGCCGCTTCGGGAAGCGCAGGCCGCTCGACTTCTCCCAGCAGTCGGGGTCGAGGACGATCTGGCGGAGCGCCTTCTCGGCCTTGGCGCCGCGCTCGGGGAAGCCGAGCATCTCGCGGGCGCACGAGACGCCCTCGTACCACGCGGCGGCGAGCTCCGCGTCGTCGCGGCGCGTGTGCTCCGCGAAGGGCGCGACGACGAAGGGCAGGACCTGGCCCCAGGGCAGGCCGCCGAGCCTCTCGTCGCACATCCCCTCGAGGAAGTCCAGCGAGAGCGCGGCCTGGCGGAGCGGGTCGAAGACGCGGTAGCCGGCGGGCGGCTTGGCTTTGGGGGAGGATGGCATGACCGGTTCGGAGTGCGGAATGCCGGGCGGGCGGGCGCCGGGGGGCGGCCGGAGGGCAGGGGGCCGCCCTCCATTCTGGTGCTCCGCATTCTCGCAGAAAACGCCCGCAAAATCAAGAACGAAATCCGGAAACGGGCCCGCCCGGCGCGTCCGTTCCGCGCAGGTCGCGCCAGGCGCGGGCGCGGAACTCCGGGAAGGACCCTTCGTCCAGGCTCGCGCGCATCTCCTCCATGAAGCGCATGAAGAAGTGGACGTTGTGGAGGGTGAGCAGGCGTTCGCCGAGGATCTCGCCGCAGTTCAGGAGGTGGCGGACGTAGGCCCTCGTGAAGTTCCGGCAGCAGTAGCAGGAGCAGCCCTCCTCGACGGGGGCGAGGTCGCGCGCGAAGCGCCCGGCCTTGATCGGGACGGACCCGCGGCGCGTGAAGGCGGAGCCGTTGCGCGCGTGGCGCGTGGGCATCACGCAGTCGAACATGTCGATGCCGCGCGCGACGCCCTCCACGAGCTGGATCGGGTCGCCTACGCCCATCAGGTAGCGCGGGGCGTCCTCCGGGAGGCCCGCGACGCCGTTCTCGACGCCTTGGAGGAGGACGTCCTCCGGCTCGCCGACGCTCACGCCGCCCACGGCGTAGCCGTCGAACCCGATGCCGACCAGCTCGCGGGCGCAGAGGGCGCGCAGGTCGGGGAAGACGCTCCCCTGGACGATGCCGAAGAGCAGCTGGCCCGGGGCGTGCGGCTCGGCCTTGCAGCGCGCGGCCCACTCGAGCGTCGTGCGGACGGACTTCGCGGCGTACTCCCGCGTGGCGGGGTAGGGGATGCACTCGTCGAAGCACATCGCCACGTCCGAGCCGAGGACGCGCTGCGTCTCCATCGACTCCCTCGGGCCGAGGAGGAAGCGGCGACCGTCGATGTGCGAGTTGAACGCGACGCCCTCGGGCGTGATCTTGCGGAGCCGCCCGAGCGAGAAGACCTGGAAGCCGCCGCTGTCGGTGAGGATGGGGCCGTCCCACCCCATGAAGGCGTGCAGGCCGCCGGCGAGCGCCATGATCTCGTTGCCGGGGCGGAGCAGGAGGTGGTAGGTGTTGCCGAGGAGGATCCGCACCTCCAGCTCCCGCAGGTCGCGCGGCTCCAGCGTCTTCACGGTGGCCTGCGTCCCGACCGGCATGAAGACCGGCGTCGGCACGTCGCTGTGCGCCGTGTGCAGCACGCCCCGGCGCGCGGCGAAGCCGCGCCCTGTCGGCGTCGAGGAGATCAGCGTGAAGGACATGGCCGCCGAGACTACCACGGACCCGGCGCGCGCGCAAGTCGCCTCGCCCCGCCGCGAAAAGAACGGAGGCGGCGCCCGCGGGCGCCGCCTCCTGCGATCGAGTCTCGCGGGCCGCCGTTAGGCGAGCTCGGAGAAGTACTTGATCGTGCGGACCATCTGGCTGGTGTAGGAGTTCTCGTTGTCGTACCAAGAGACCACCTGCACCTGCGAGGTGCCGTTGTCGAGGTTGATGACCATCGTCTGCGTCGCGTCGAAGAGCGAGCCGTAGCGCATGCCGATGATGTCGGAGGAGACGATCTCGTCGGTGTTGTAGCCGAAGCTCTCCGTCGCCTGGGACTTCATCTGGGCGTTGATCTCGTCCTTCGTGGGCGCGCCCTCGACGATCGCCGTGAGGATCGTCGTCGAGCCCGTGGGGGTCGGGACGCGCTGCGCGGCGCCGATGAGCTTGCCGTTGAGCTCGGGGATCACGAGGCCGATGGCCTTCGCGGCGCCCGTGCTGTTCGGGACGATGTTCACCGCGGCGGCGCGGGAGCGGCGCAGGTCGCCCTTGCGCTGCGGGCCGTCGAGCGTCATCTGGTCGCCGGTGTAGGCGTGGATCGTGCACATGATGCCGGACTTGATCTTCCAGCCGTCGTTGAGCGCCTTGGCCATGGGGGCGAGGCAGTTCGTGGTGCAGGACGCGGCGGAGATGATGTTGTCCTCGGGCTTGAGCGTCTTGTGGTTCACGTTGTAGACGATCGTGGGCAGGTCGTTGCCCGCGGGGGCGGAGATGACGACCTTGCGGGCGCCGGCGTCGATGTGCGCCTGGGCCTTGGCCTTGGAGGTGTAGAAGCCGGTGCACTCGAGCACGACGTCCACGCCGAGCTTGCCCCAGGGCAGGTCCTGCGCCTTCGGGCAAGCGTAGATGGTGATCTCCTTGCCGTCGACCGTGATGGAGCCGGGCTCGACGACGGTCTTCTTGTCCTCGCCGAGGACGAAGTCCTTGTACTCGACCGTGTGGCCGGCGTAGGAGCCCTGCGTCGAGTCGTACTTGAGAAGGTGCGCGAGCATCTTCGGGGAGGTGAGGTCGTTGATCGCGACGACTTCGTAGCCCTCGGCGCCGAACATCTGGCGGAAGGCGAGACGGCCGATGCGGCCGAAACCGTTGATGGCGACTTTGACTGCCATTTTGTTTTCTCCTGGTGGTTGGGTGTTGTTTTACGTTGCGTAAAAACGGGGCGGGAGTCTAGCAGACGCCCCCCGCCCGGTCAAGCGGGAAAATCGCGGATTTTCCTTGTCCCGCGGAGGGGCCTGCGCTATCATACGCCGCCCTTCCGCGCACGCACGGAAGCCCTACCCATGAAGATCGCCCTCCTCCTCGTCTACTTCGCCCTCCTGGTCGCCATCGGGTTCTGGTGCCGCCGCAAGGCCGCCAGCGTCGACGGCTTCGTCCTCGGCGGCCGCACCGTCGGCCCCTGGCTCACCGCCTTCGCCTACGGCACGAGCTACTTCTCCGCCGTCGTGTTCGTCGGCTACGCCGGCCAGTTCGGCTGGCGCTACGGCATCAGCGCGACCTGGGCCGGCATCGGCAACGCTCTGGTGGGGTCGCTCCTCGCCTGGGCGGTCCTCGGCCGCCGCACGCGCATCATGACGCAGCACCTCGACTCCGCCACGATGCCGGACTTCTTCGCGAAGCGCTTCGGCTCGCCCTCGCTCAAGCTCGCCGCCTCCGCGATCATCTTCGTCTTCCTCATCCCCTACACGGCGTCGCTCTACAACGGCCTCTCGCGCCTCTTCTCGATGGCGTTCCCGGGCTTCTCCTACTCGGCGTGCATCGTCGTGATGGCGGTCCTCACCGCGGTCTACGTGATCGCGGGCGGCTACCTCGCCACCGCCATCAACGACTTCATCCAGGGCATCGTGATGCTCTTCGGCATCGCGGCGACGATCCTCGCGGTCCTCGCGAGCAAGGGCGGGCTGATGGCCGCGATGGACGGCCTCGCGCGCGTCCCCGGGCCCGAGGTCGTCGCGGGCGCCGGGCCCTCGCCGGGCATCTTCACCTCGTTCCTCGGCCCCGACCCGCTCAACCTGCTCTTCGTCGTGGTCCTCACGTCGCTCGGCACGTGGGGCCTGCCGCAGATGG
>CAMNDA010000429.1 GCA_946534745.1 uncultured Verrucomicrobiota bacterium
CCCTGCTTCTTGGCGTAGTAGGCCTGGGCGATCGACGAGTTGAGCTTGTGCGAGCCGGAGGTGTTGTTGCCCTCGAACTTGTAGTAGATGTGGGCGGGCGTGCCGAGCGCCTTCTCGAGGAAGTAGGCGCGGACGAGGGGCGACGGCCGGTACATCTTGTAGAAGTCGGAGATCTCCTTCGGGATCGGGAAGAACTTCGTGTCGTTGTCGAGCTCCTGCTGCACCAGCTCCTCGCAGAAGACGTGGGACAGCTCCTCGGCAGTGCATGGCTCGCGCGTGGCCGGGTTCAGCAGCGGCGCGGGCTTGTTCTTCATGTCCGCGCGGAGGTTGTACCACGACGTCGGGATGTCGTCTTCGGGGAGATAGGTCTTGTAGGGGACGTCGCTCATTCGGGTTTCCTCTTGGGTCTTGTGGTCTTGGTCTTGTGGTCGAATCGTTCGACGGCCTAGCGTGGCGTCGACGGGCGGAATGATACTATTAACAGAAACGGAAGTCAAGCGCGTTCTTGCGGGATGGAGCAAGGCGCCCGGCCCCGGGCCCGAAGGGGGCGCGGAGCCGGGCGGCCGGGGATCGCGGACCGAGGCTACTCGGGGCGGACGCGGGACTCGCTGCCGCTCACGATGAGGCGAACGGGCTGTCCGACGTAGAACGAGTCCTTGCCGGCGGTCTGGACGACGATGCGCTCGGAGCCGTCGGCGAGCTTCACGGTGAGCTCGAGGCCGTTGTTCGTGCCGGTGGCGCTCTTCTCGATCGCGGCGCCCGCGAGCGCGCCGGCGATGCCGCCGAGCGCGCCGCCGACGGTGTGGCCGCGGCCGCCGCCCATCGTGGAGCCGATGGCGGCGCCGGCGACCGCGCCGCCGATGCCGCCGAGCGTGCCGTCGGTGCCTTCGATCTTGACCTGCTCGACGCGGGTCAGGGTGCCGTGGTAGACGGCCTGCTGGGCGCGCGCGCCGTCGCGCGAGTAGGTGGAGCCGGAGAGCTCGGAGGCGCATCCGGGGCCGAGGAGGAGGGCCGCCGCGGCGGCCGCGAGGAGGGAGGTATGGAGTTTCATGGTGTTCGTTGGGTTTAGGGGTGGATTCTAGGCGATTGAAGCGGGCATTGCAAGGGGGCCTCCGCCCGCGGGGGCCGCAATCGCGGGCGAGCCGCCCTCGCCCCCGGACGCGAGGCCTCCGCCCGCGGGAGGGCCCTGCACCCCTTGGACGCGAAAGCGGTCCGCCGTATTCACTTTGGGTCTCCGGCTTCGCCGTCCGGTCGGATCCACGGCTCCGGACGCGACCGCCGGATTTCAATTCCACCGTGCGTGATTTTTCGACATTCGTCCGCTCTGGAAGCACACAAACTGCCAAAAATCACGCACGGTGGAATTACAGGATGGACCCGTCGAGCGAGAATCTCCGACCGTGTTGCGGCTTGCTCGGAGAGCCCGCCCCGCGGGGGTGGGGCGAGGCGTCCTCGCCGAGCCGCCGCGCAGGCCCCGCGGCTCGACCGGAGGGCTCGCCCGTTGCTCGTGGCTCCGGCCCGGCCCGGAGCAGGAGCGGCGGACTGGACACCGCCGCGGGGCGCGGATATAATCCGCCGCCATCCGAGAACAATCGGGCCCGCGCGCCCGCCCAGGAGCCACTCCATGCAGAAGAAGAACACCCCCGCGTATTCCTGCAACCCGCTCGTCGACGCCATCGGCAAGCCCCCCGCCGCGTTCACCAAGGCCGACATCGAGAGGTACGTCGTCTCGAACGGCATCCGCCACGTCAACTTCATGTATCCCGGCGGCGACGGGCGCCTCAAGACGCTCAACTTTGTCGTGAACGACGCCGCCTACCTCGACGAGATCCTCACCTGCGGCGAGCGCGTCGACGGCTCCAGTCTCTTCTCCTACGTCGAGGCGAGCAGCTCCGACCTCTATGTCGTGCCGCGCTTCGCCACCGCGTTCCTCGACCCGTTCGCCGAGCTGCCGACGCTCTGCCTGCTCTGCTCCTTCTTCGACAAGGACGGCAACCCGCTCGCCAGCTCGCCCGAGTACACGCTGCGGAAGGCGTGCGCCGTCTTCCGCGAGGAGACGGGCCTCGTGTTCGAGGCGATGGGCGAGCTGGAGTACTACGTCATCGCCGAGGACACGGGCGCGTTCCCGGCGGCCGACCAGCGCGGCTACCACGAGTCCGGCCCGTTCGCGAAGTTCAACGAGTTCCGCCAGAAGTGCATGCTCTACGCGGCGCGCCTCGGCTGCCGCATCAAGTACGGCCACAGCGAGGTCGGCAACTTCACCCAGGACGGAAAGCTCTACGAGCAGAACGAGATCGAGTTCCTCCCGTGCCCCGCGGAGAGCGCGGCCGACCAGCTCACGCTCGCCAAGTGGGTCATCCGCAACCTCGGCGCGCGCAGCGGGCTCAACGTCACGTTCGCCCCGAAGATCACCGTCGGCAAGGCCGGCAGCGGTCTGCACATCCACATGCGCCTCACGAAGGGCGGCCGCAACCAGATGCTCGAGAAGGGCGCCATCTCGAAGACCGCGCGCCGCGCGATCGCGGGCCTGATGGAGCTCGCGCCGTCGATCACCGCGTTCGGCAACGTGAACCCGACGTCCTACCTCCGGCTCGTGCCGCACCAGGAGGCGCCGACGAACGTCTGCTGGGGCGACCGCAACCGCTCGGTGCTCGTCCGCGTCCCGCTGGGCTGGGCCGGCCGCACGGACATGTGCGCGCAGGCCAACCCGCTCGAGAGGGCCGCGGCGCAGGGCACGCAGGAGAAGCAGACGGTCGAGATCCGCTCGCCCGACGCCTCCGCGAACGTCTACCTCCTCCTCGCCGGCCTCGCCGTCGCGCTGCGCCACGGCCTGGAGAAGAAGGCGGAGGACGCCCTCGCGCTCGCCGCGAAGACCTACGTGAACGTCAACATCCACAAGGCCGAGAACGCGAAGCTGCTCAAGTCGCTCGCAACGCTGCCCGACAGCTGCTGGGCCTCCGCGGACCGCCTGCTCGCCCAGCGCAAGGTCTACGAGGAGAAGGGCGTCTTCTCGCCGGCGACGATCGACGGCATCGCCAAGATGCTCAAGGGCTTCGACGACCGGACGCTCCGCGCCCGCGTCACCAAGAGCCAGTCCGCGATGGCCGAGCTCGTGAAGACCTACTTCCACTGCGGCTAGCGGCCGCGCTAGGCGCCCGGGGCGAGCAGCTCCCAGGCCGTCGCCAGGGCGTTGTAGGCGCCGTGGACCGCCATCGCCGCGACGATCCAGGGCGTCGCGAGCGAGGGCTCGGCCGCGCCGCGCGCCGCCGCGGCGCGGCGCCAGGCGCGGGCGAGGCCGAAGCCGGAGAGCGACGCGCAGGCGACGTGCAGCGTCGTGCACGCGAAGAGCCGCCACAGCACGATCTCCGGCGTCGGGTCCTGGATGTAGACGAAGAAGTAGACCAGGTTCTCGATGGTCGCGAAGACGAGCCCCGAGAGCGCGCAGAGACCCGCGAGCGACGCGCCCGAGGAGAACATCCACGGCCGCTTCTCCAGCATCATCAGCGGCGCCGCGATCTTCGCCAGCTCCTCGGCGACGGGCCCCGCGACCGCGATCGCGAGGGCCGTCGCGGAGACGCTCTCCCCCACGATCGCGCACAGCAGCGCGAACGGCCCCGCCTCCAGCGCGAGCGCGAGGAAGACCCCCGCCCGGCGCGTCGGGCGCGCCCCGTCCCACTGCGCCGCGAGCCACGCCGCGTGTCGCGCGCGCGCCGCCGCGGCCGCGGGGGCGGCCGCGAGGGCCGGCTCTCCCCAGATGCCGTTCGGGTCCTCGCCGGAGTGGCCGGCGCCGCCGGCGCGCGGCGCGCCGGTCCCGCCCAGCGCCGGTTCGCGCCCCAGCTCGCGCGCCGCCGCGTCGAGCGCGGCGCCGTCCGCCCCCGGCAGCCGGGGCGGGAGGCCCGCCTCGCCGCGCAGCGCGGGCTCGCCGCAAAGCTCGTCGCGCACGCCGCTCATCGCGCGGCGGAAAGGCGGCGGTAGGCCGTGCCGGAGACGGTGCACACCGCCATCGGCATCGCCTTCTTGCCGGCGCCCGAGGCGTTGCCGCCGATGTCGACGGTCGAGAAGCGGACGTTGCACACCGCGTCGAACCCGCGGGCGCGCGCCGCCTCCGCCATTCGCGCGACGGCCTCGCGCCGGGCGCGCTCGAAGAGCGCCGTGAAGGACTTCGACTCGCCGCCGAAGAGGTTGCGCAGACCGAAGACCCAGGACTTGAAGCCGTCGCTCGCGATCGCCGCCTCGCCGCACACCAGCTCCGGGGGCGGGCAGGCGGGGTCCGCGCCGGGGAAGCCCCGCAGGTCGGTCACGAGGACGCCGCGCAGCGCGGCCTCGCGCGCGGCGAGGTCGCGCAGGTGGCGCCGCTCCTGCGAGCGCCCGAGCGCCCACCAGAGCAGCAGCGCCGCGGCGGGAAGGGCGACGTAGACGACGAAGGCCGCGACGCCGCCGATGGCCTCCTCCTCCCCCATCGCTAGGCCTCCGCCTCGACGACCGCGGCGGTGCCGTAGGCCATGATCTCGGAGGCGCCCGCGGTGACGGCGCTCGTGGAGAAGCGCACGTTGAGGATCGCGTTGGCGCCGAGCGCCTCGGCCTGCGCCATCATGCGCGAGACGGCCTCGCGGCGCGACTCGGTCAGCAGCTCCGTGTAGCCCTTGAGCTCGCCGCCGATGAGGTTCTTGAGGCCCGCCGCGATGTCGCGGCCGGCGTGCTTGGCGCGGACGGTGTTGCCCTGGACCATGCCCTTGAGTTCGACGATCCGGCAGCCCGGAACGGTTTCGGTGTTGACGACGATCATGTTCGTTTCCTCGTTTGGGGTCCGGACGCTTCCGCGCCCGTCCGTGGGATGCAGTCTACCATGGCGGCCCCGCCCGGCGCAACCGGGCTACGGCGCGTTTGTTCCTTCCGGCGCGGCCGGCGGCAGACGGATGGTGAAGGTGCCGGTGGGGTCGGAGATGCCGTCGTCCTCGATCTTGACGGGCCGCGGTCCGGGCAGCGTCGCCGTCGCGCCCTCGCCGGGCGGAACGAGCCCCGGGAGGCTGCGGACGAGCTCGCCCGCCTTCTCCGCGCCCTCCTGCAGGATGTCCTCCGGCGCGCCGAGGCGAAGCGCGCCGAGGATCGCGGCGATCGCCAGCGCCGCGCCGACGACGGCGGCGAGCAGCCGCGCCGCTCGGAAGCGCGGGCGCGCCGCGAGGCCGTCGTTCCAGCGGTAGCCCTCGCCGCGGACCGTCTCGATCCCCGCGCCGAGCGGGCCCAGCCCGCGCCGCAGCTTCACGACGAGCGCGTCGAGCGCGCGCGAGCCCTCGCGGGAGGTCTCTCCGTAGAGCTCGCGGTGGAGGAAGTCGCGGCGGCAGACCAGCCCCGCGTTGCGCAGCAGCACGCCGAGCAGGCGCCGCTCCGTCTTCGTGAGCGAGGCCACGAGCGGCGCGAAGGTTCCGCCCGTGGAGGCGTCGGCGCGCCCGCGCAGCCGCGCGAGCTTCGCGGCGAGCAGCGGCGCGAGCGCCTCCGGCGGGAGGCGCATCACGCAGTCGCTCGCGCCCGCCGCGAGCGCGGCGTCGACGTTCTCCTCGGTGAACGTCCGCGCGTCGAGCTGCACGATCGTCGGGACGGCGGCCGCCAGGTCGCGGCAGAGCGCGAGCGCGTCCGCGCCGAAGGAGCCGAAG
>CAMNDA010000430.1 GCA_946534745.1 uncultured Verrucomicrobiota bacterium
TCGCGCGCGAGGGCCTCCTCGGGCGTTTCGCCCGGCTCGATCTTCCCGCCCGGAAACTCCCAGAGCCCCGCCTGGGCCTTGCCCTCCGGCCGCCGCGCCAGAAGCACCCGGTCGCCGTCTCGGATCACCGCGCCGACGACGTCGACGACCGACGGGCCCGCGCTCCGCGCGGGCGGGGTGTTCTGCGAAGGTTTCGTGGCCATGGCTTCCATTTCCGGCAACGCGCCGCAGTCTAGCAGAAGCGGCGCGGCCCCGCAACGCCGCGCGCGGCGCTATACCTTCGTATACATCGGGGGATATACTTCGGAGTGATTGTCCGGGGAGGGCGGATTTCCTAGACTGGTCGGCGTCGTTCGACACACCAAGGAAAGGACTCCACCCATGAGACTCCAGCACACGCTCCTCGCCGCGCTCGCCCTGGCAGCCGGCATCGCATCCGCCGACCCGATTCTTCCGGGCGCGGACGCCACCGCGACCACGGCGGCCATCCAGGCCGCGATCGACGCCGCGGTACCCTCGCAGGGAACCGTCACCCTCGGCGCCGGCCTCTTCGAGATCGACTCGCAGCTCATGGTCACCGGCGGCGTCACGCTCGCCGGCCAGGGCTGGGACAGCACGATCATCAAGCAGGTCGCCGAGACGCCGTCGGAAAACACGCGCGTCGTGACGGTCTCCGGCGGAGCGACCGTCGAGCGCGTCACGCTCACGGGCGGTCGGCTCGCCGGACCCAACGACAAGTCCGGCGGCGGCGCGTATGTCAGCGGCGGCACCGTGTCCTGGTGCTGCATCACCAACAACTCGGTGAGCCTGGCCAACACCAAGTATGGCGGCGGCGTCGGATTCTCCCAGGGCGCGGGCGGGCAGGTGGACCACTGCATCATCGCCGACAACTCGGTCAGCACGTCGACCGCCAGTGAAATCGGCGGGGGCGGAATCGGCGCCTACCGCCCTCTCGGACCGATTACGGTCGACTCCTGCCTCATCCGCGGCAACCGCTCGATCCGGAACACCGGCTTCGGAAGGGGCGGCGGCATCGGCGTCAACTTCATGTACGGCGGCGGATCGATGACCATCCGCAACTCGACGATCGTCGGCAACGCGGCGGGCGAAGGTGACGTCGCATCGTCCGGCGGCGCCGTCTTCACGACGACCGACACGTCCAAGAAGTTCTCGATGATCAACTGCATCGTCGCCGGCAACACGACGGCGGGCGCCGCGACGACCATGGACCTGAACGACGACAGCGGCGTGGACTACTGCCTCTTCGACATCGAGGCGGACAAGGCCGGAGCCCACAGCCTGCATGGCGATCCGGCGTTCGCGGACGCCGCCTCGGGCGACTACCGTCTTGCCGAGGAATCGCCCGGCGTCGAGACGGGCGTGACGTACTCGGGCATCGGCACGGACCTGAACGACGTCGCGTTCGGCGATCCTCCGTCCATGGGGTGCTACGAGGCGGGCGGTGTCGCGACGGTCGCCTCGCCCGTGTTCGCCCCGGCGTCCGGCACGACGTTCTACGGCGCCTCGCTGGCGGTGGCGATCTCGTGCGCGACGGCGGGCGCGCAGATCCGCTACACGCTCGACGGCTCCGACCCCACCGAGCAGAGCGCGCTCTACGAGGGGCCGATCGCGCTCGCGGCCTCGGCGACGGTCAAGGCGCGCGCCTTCAAGGAGGACATGACCGCGAGCGTCGTCGTCACGGCGGCCTACGCGCACCGGAACGCGCCGGAGGGCTCGGTCCTGCCGGTCGACGGCGATCCGGCCGCGACCCGGGCGGCGATCCAGGCGGCGATCGACGCGGCGGCGCCGACGTCCGGGACCGTCGTCCTCGCCGAGGGCCTCTTCGAGATCGACGAGCAGCTGATGATCACGAACGGCGTCACGCTCGTCGGCCAGGGATGGACGAACACGGTCATCCGGCAGACGACGACGGGCAAGCAGTCGCGGTGCGCGACGCTGCGCGAGGGCGCGCGGCTCGAGGGCGTGACGCTGACGGGCGGCTTCGTCGCGGGCAAGTGGGTCTCCGGCGCCGGCGCCCTGGTCGAGGATGGGACGATCTCCTGGTGCTGCATCTCCAACAACGTGGCGGGCGTCGACAGATTCGACCCGGCCATCGACCACGTGAACAACGTCTACGGCGCGGGCGTCAGCATCAAGCAGGGCTCCGTCGACCACACGGTCTTCGCGTACAACGAGGCGCTGGCGAGCGCCGGCGCGAGCCACGGCGGCGGCCTCGGCGTCTACTGCCCGACGGGCGACGTCCTCGTCGACGCGTGCCTCTTCTACGGCAACCGCGCGCCGCAGGGCCACGGCGGCGCGATCGTCGGGTACTTCTGGAACGGCATCAACCCCTACGTGCTCACGGTCCGCAACACGACGATCGTGGCCAACGAGGCCTCGGCCACCGGCGGCGGCATCTACATCACGCAGAACGGCGTCCGCTCGACGTACGACTTCGCGCTCGTGAACAGCATCCTCGCCGACAACGTCGCGGGGCTCGGCGACCCGAACCTCGTGTTCCAGGAGGAGAACAACCGCGCCGGCTACGCGGCGCAGTCGGGCTACAACCTCTTCGCCAACGGGACGGAGGCTTTGGGCGAGGGGTCGCAGAGCATCGCCGGCAGCGGCGCGGCGTGGTTCGTCGACCCCGAGAACGAGGACTACGGCATCGTCCTGGAGTGCCCCGCGGTCGAGGGCGGCGACTCCTATGACGACCTCGGGCTCGATCTGGCCGGGCTCGATTTCTCCGACCCGCCTTCGATCGGAGCCTACGAGTACGCCGACCGGGCCGCGAAGCCGACCTTCGACCCCGGGGCGGGCACGGAGTTCGTCGGCTCGATTGAGGTGACGATCGCCTGCGCGACGGCCGGCGCCACGATCTACTACACGACCGACGGCTCCCGTCCCACCGCGTCGAGCGCGGTCTACAGCGGCCCGATCACGCTCACCGAGCGGACCACGATCAAGGCCCGCGCCTACGCGGAGGGCGTCGGCCCGAGCGCCGTCTCCACCGCGCTCTTCTCCGACGGGACGATCCCGCTCGAGCCGATCGAGCTCGGCGAGCCCGTGTCGCGCCCCGGGCGGGACTTCAACGGCAGCACCGTCACGGTCGACTTCACCGGCGACATCCCCGAGGGGACGGAGCCGACGGCCAAGATCACGATCGGCGGCGTGGACTACCCGGGCACGGTCGACGCGGAGAACGGGACAATCACGATCGAGGTTCCCGCGACCGCCGTCACGTCCGGCAACACCTACGAGGCCACGATCACGCTCATCGTGGGCGACGACGAATACACCAAGACCACCGTCCTCGAACAGGGCCGGCCCGTCATCGCGGAGGAGTCGGGCTGGATCCACGAGACGGCGTCCACGTTCGGATCGACGGGCGCGTGGTCCGGCGAGAAGGCGGTCGTCGCCGACGGCGCGATCGCCGTCTCCAACGCGACCTTCACGGCGGCGACGGCCGCGCCCGGCGACGCCGTCGTCACGATCACGTCGACCTTCGTGTTCGGCGAACCGTCGGACGACGCCTTCGAGACCTCCGACCGCGCGGCCATCACCGTCGTCCCGGTCGACGGCGTCGGCCGCTACGCGGTCGCGACGGCGAACGGCGTGGCGACGAACCTCACCGTCGTCGCGGAGACCGCCTCCCCGGTGACCGTCATGGTCGTGATGGACTGCTGGGCGAAAAAGGTCTCCTATTCGGTCGACGGCATGGCGCTCGGAACCTATCCGATGGCGGAGAAGTCGGACGGCGTCTCGACCATGCGCTACTCCGGCGCGACCGCCGTCACTGCGCTCGACGGCACGTATCTGATCGAACGGCTCGACACGAACGTCGCGAAGGCCGGCGACACGGAGTACCCGACCGTCGAGGAGGCCGTCCAGTCGGGCAAGAAGCCGATCGAGCTGCTCTGGGACGCGTCCTGGGACCCGACGACGCCCGGCGTGCACACCATCACGACGAACGGATACGACCTCGAGATCGGCGGCGACCTCGACCACGCCGTCACGGACAACGGCGACGGCACGATCACGGTGACCGTGACCGACGGCACCGTCCACGTCCGCGCCAAGTCGATCACGGTCGGCGAAACGACGGTCCTCGTCGGCGTCGACGGGATCAAGGCCGGCCGCTGGTACGCGCTCGAGAAGACGACGGACCTCTCGCAGGGCTTCGTCCTCGACGAGACGACCTGG